>NZ_JAKJSY010000050.1:0-35286 GCF_050337445.1 Vibrio minamisatsumaniensis
AGGTTTCATCCATTCGCCACGAGTCAGATACGGGCTTCTTTCTACGCCTCGCTCTGTGCTCTAATACTGGCGTAAATTTGATAACCCAACGATTAATCGTGGCGTGATCCACAACGACACCGCGCTCCAATTGTATCTCTTCAATTTCACGATAACTGAGTTTATAGGCGAGATAATAACGTACGGTTTCGAGAATAACTTCAGAGGGGAAGTGGCAGCCTTTAAACATTAAGAATCAGTCTCATGAATAGAAATGAAGAAAATCTTAACTTAATGACTCAAAGTTTGCGACAGAACCGGTTTCTGAAGTGAATATGGTATTTGAAAGGTGAGGGTAGTTGTATTGAGAAGTTGGGATCTTTAGACGCAAAAAAGCCGCATCAATGATGCGGCTTTTTTTAATTGGCTCCCCTTGCAAGACTTGAACTTGCGACATACGGATTAACAGTCCGCCGTTCTACCAACTGAACTAAAGGGGAATAGATTGTTTAGTCTCTAATCAAAGAGAATGGTGCCGACTACCGGAATCGAACTGGTGACCTACTGATTACAAGTCAGTTGCTCTACCTACTGAGCTAAGTCGGCATCATGAATCAAAAAGCTTATGCTTGATGATTAACTTGGCTCCCCTTGCAAGACTTGAACTTGCGACATACGGATTAACAGTCCGCCGTTCTACCAACTGAACTAAAGGGGAATTATTCTTAAAGCTTTAAAGAAATGGTGCCGACTACCGGAGTCGAACTGGTGACCTACTGATTACAAGTCAGTTGCTCTACCTACTGAGCTAAGTCGGCACATAATATTTCTTTGTGCTTTACTGTTGTTGTCTGAGACACCAACAAATAAATTGTGGTGCCCGGAGGCGGAATCGAACCACCGACACGAGGATTTTCAATCCTCTGCTCTACCGACTGAGCTATCCGGGCGACGAGGTGTATTAAACGTGTTTTCGCGTTCTGGGTCAACATTAAATTGCAAAAAAAGTATCGTTTGATGTTTTTCTATACTTAGTGGGTTGTTTTTGGTCATTTGGGGTGAAAAGCCTAGTTCTAGCATGCCCTAAAAGATAGTAAAAGTACGGTTAACTACACGGAATGGGTGCGAAATAAAAAAAAGCACGTATGAAAACGTGCTTTTATATCTACGAATTTTTTCGAGAGTTTAGTGTTTTACTTCAAACCGATTAACCCAAGCTTCTAATTCGTTGGAAAGGGAGCTGAGAGTTTGGGTGCTGTTATGACTTTCTGTCACGACATTGCTCAGTTGGTTACCACTTTCTTCGATCATATTGATACGCTTTGATATATCATCGCTCACCTGAGTCTGCTCAGCGGCCGCTGTCGCGATTTGATGACTCATTGATGAAATAGACTCTAATGCGATGACAATCTGTTGTAGTGCTTCAGAGGCGCTTTGAGACTCTGTCACAGTGCTTTCACTGGTCGCAGCACAAACTTCCATAGTTTGAATTGCGTTGCGAGATCCTTCTTGAAGGTTATTAATCATTAACTGTATTTCTTTGGTGCTTGATTGTGTTCGGCCTGCAAGGTTTCGAACTTCATCTGCCACAACCGCAAATCCACGACCTTGTTCGCCCGCTCGAGCTGCTTCAATGGCTGCGTTAAGTGCTAGCAAATTAGTTTGCTCCGCTATATCACCAATCACATCTAAGACTTTCACAATGTTGTTTACATCGTTGTCTAGGTTAGCGACAGCTTGGCTCGCTGTCCCTAGTTGGCCTGCTAAGCCTTGAATGTTATCTACTGTGTTGTGGATCAGTTGTTGAGTGTGTAGGCTCTGTTTATCCGCCTCATCAGTGTTTCGTGCGGTATCGCTAGCTGAATCGGCAACGTTATTGGCTGAAGAGGCCATCTCGGTCATTGCTGTCGCGATCATCTCAGTTGATTGTTGTTGCGTTTCTGTCAGTTGAGCGATAGAGCCGGCACGATCTTCTACGTGTTGCAGTTCTCCTCTCAATGCCAGCATAGAAGAGTCAAGGTTTGAGACGAGCTCTGCCAGAGACTGACTCATTTGTTGTACGGCGTGGTAAATACTACCCTCCGTTGCCTGAGTTTCGAAAGAGGTTTGAATTCGACCTTGTGCTACGGCTTGTACAGCCTCTCTTACGTCTTTAGGCTCACCACCAAGAAGCGCTAGCATTCGTTTAATAGATACGATTAAACTAGAAAGAATTAGACCTGCAATAACGACGCACAGTAATAGTTGCCATTGAGCGGTAGACCAGAAACGTGCGTTCACTTCGTTGAAGCCGATACCTGTACCTACAACCCAGCCCCAATGTGGCGTTTTTTCTGCAATAGACAGTTTTTCTTCAATCGTTCCATCTGGTAGTTTTTGTGTCCAGGTGTACTCAATGATTTGGCCAGTACGATTACCAAGTATTCTTTGGATCAGTTGGCCAACACTATTACCGTTGCCATCTTTAAAATCGTTAAAGCTGGTCCCATGTAGTTGAGGATCTAATGGTGTCGCGACAAACGTCATGTTTTCGTCCGCAACGTAGACATATTCATTGTCTTTATAGATGTTGTTACGTAGAAGGCGAATAGCAAGCTGTTTAGCTTGTTCTTCTTCTAGTGTGCCATCAATTGCCATTTTCTCAACTTCAGTGAGGATGCTGTATGCACTCTTAAATAGCTCTGTCACGCGAGCTTCGTTGTCCATGTTGCTAGCGACTCTCAAGGTCCATAAACCAGTAGCAGTTAGTGCTAGTAGAGCTATCAAGATGATGCCCGATAGTAAGTAAGCTTGCGTTTTTAGTTTCATATTTTCCCGAGCCGCGATTCAATAATATAATTCATTGAATCTTAATCTAAGTGGTCTAGGGCAGATATTAGAAAGGTAACAAAACATGATATAGATTAAATTCTCGAAGAAAAAAAAGTAATAGAACGAGGGCTTGTTACTTTTTTGTGATAATCAACGAGTTTAAATGCGTTGAGGTTTAAGGGGAATTTAGTTGCTATTGTGAAGGTCTTAGATGTGATTGGTGATCTAGAGAGGGCTTACGCTGAAATGCAAAAAAGCCAAGTCTTTCGACTTGGCTTTTTTAAATGTGGCTCCCCTTGCAAGACTTGAACTTGCGACATACGGATTAACAGTCCGCCGTTCTACCAACTGAACTAAAGGGGAATTATTTGTCTCAACATCAGGTCTATTAAAGACCATTATTTGCTAAGCACCAAATAATGGTGCCTCGAGGCGGAATCGAACCACCGACACGCGGATTTTCAATCCGCTGCTCTACCGACTGAGCTATCGAGGCAAAAGAATGGTGCCGACTACCGGAGTCGAACTGGTGACCTACTGATTACAAGTCAGTTGCTCTACCTACTGAGCTAAGTCGGCACACTAAATTCTTTGCTTGAAGAGTTAAACTCTTCAACGAAAACCTCATATACAATGAAGTTCTTTAAATTGGCTCCCCTTGCAAGACTTGAACTTGCGACATACGGATTAACAGTCCGCCGTTCTACCAACTGAACTAAAGGGGAATTATTCGTTAAGCACCAAATAATGGTGCCTCGAGGCGGAATCGAACCACCGACACGCGGATTTTCAATCCGCTGCTCTACCGACTGAGCTATCGAGGCAAAAGAATGGTGCCGACTACCGGAGTCGAACTGGTGACCTACTGATTACAAGTCAGTTGCTCTACCTACTGAGCTAAGTCGGCACACTAAATTCTTTATGCTTTTGTTCGTGTAGTGACTCTTTTAAAAGGGTCATGACACCAACAATTCAAACTGTGGTGCCCGGAGGCGGAATCGAACCACCGACACGAGGATTTTCAATCCTCTGCTCTACCGACTGAGCTATCCGGGCAACGGAGCGCTATTAAACGGATTTTCTGCATAACCGTCAACACCTTTTTTTAAAATAATTAAAAAAAACGTTCATTCGTTGTTTTTTTATTCAAAAGTGAGGCTTACGTTTTACCTTGGTTAAAGTCTTTCTTGAATTTTGTTACTTTTTCTAAGTATCGTCGTGACTCTTTATTTGGGTGTTTCTTTGTCAGAGCCCAGTAAGCTTGGCTAGGTTGCAACGAATTTAAGTCTCGCATTGCTCGCTTTCTGTCTTTGCTAAAGGTGTTAAGGACACCTCCTGTGCCGCCATTGTATGCTGAGATCATGCTGTATTCGAGAGTTGTCGGGTGCTTTACGCCTTTCAAATAACGATTTTTAAGTATGTAAAAGTATGCGGTGCCAACATCAATATTGTTTTCTGGATTGAATAAATACTCAGGACTTGGCTCTCCAGACCTGTTTTTTACGAGTTTAAATACATCTCGGCCGGCGGTTTTAGGAACCACTTGCATCAGGCCATAGGCGTTCGCCCAGCTCACAGCGTAGGGGTTAAAACTGCTTTCTGTTTTGATGATGGCGTAAATCAAGTCTTCAGGAATGTCGTAACGTTGGGATGCGCGATGAACAATATCAGCGTATTTGTAGCTTCGTCTGTTGGCGTGATCGGCCACCATTGGAATCTCAACGTAGTAGGCTTTTTTAAAGTCGACTTCCTTAACTTTTAAGTTATGGGCGATCAGGTAGTCGGCAAATTTGTTGGCTCGCCATGTCCATTGAATCGGTTTTTTTTCTTGATCAACGACTTGATTGTAGAGAAAAGGTTGCCCCTCTAACTTAATGCTTTTAGACGAAAATAGATCGACATTAGCGGGGTCATCTGGTGTGAGAAGTGTCGTTATAATCGCATTTTTGAGGTGTTTTTTCGGTTCAGTTGAAGAGACGGTTTCAACGGTGATCAGACCTTGACTAAAGTTGACTTCAGAACGACTTAAGTAATTGTCTATGTATTTCAAATAGTTACTCTTACCTGCCATCTTTACTTCACTGCTGCCCCAGCGCTTTTGGATATTACCTGAAAAGCTATTAATCAAAGCATCTAGTGCTCCGGTGTCTTTTTCAAATTGACCAGGGAGTTCTGCCAAATTACTTACAAATCGGTTGGTGGGCTCGTAATTCACATCATAAAGGCTTTCGACAAATTCACGACTGCACCCAGTTAACAACATGGCTATTAGGAAGTAACTTAGCTTTTTCATAGTTCCTCAAACAAAAATGACATCGCAGCGTTAACCATGATGTCATTAAAAATTGCTTAAATAAATGCCTTATTCACTTGGCGGAGTATAGCCATCAATAACGACATCTTTACCTTCGAAAAGGAAGTTTACCATCTCTGTTTCTAGAAGTTTACGATGCTCAGGATCCATCATGTTTAGCTTCTTTTCATTGATAAGCATAGTTTGCTTGCTTTGCCATTGTCCCCAAGCTTCTTTAGATACGTTGTCAAAGATACGCTTACCTAAGTCACCTGGGTAAAGTTGAAAATCTAGGCCTTCAGCATCTTTTTGAAGGCGAGCACAAAATACAGTGCGGCTCATAGTGGTTCCTCTTATCGCGTTCGTTGATTCAAACGTCGTCGTTCAGTTCAAAGGGTAGGCTCTCAATAAGCAGCTTTACAGGAGCGGCTAGGCCAATTTCTTCCGGTTTTGATAAGTTATACCAGAGACCTTTAGTCCCTTCCATTATCAAATCTGGTTGTTTATCTAATTTCACTAATACGGGAGTGATATCGAGGTGGTAGTGGCTGAAAGTGTGCCTAAACGCAATCATTGTCTTGATCGAAGCTGTTTGAGTGTCTTTGATCGAACGAAGATCCAGTTGATGTTCGATCTCTGCGTTTTCATTTTGAGGGAAACAAAACAATCCGCCCCAGATACCTGATTGAGGGCGCTGTTCGAGCCATACTTGGTTGTCGTGATACAGAATCACAAACCATGTTTCTTTTACTGGCTTTTCTTGCTTGGGCTTTTTGCCTGGGAAGTCGAGCTGCCTATCAAGCTTCTTGGCTTCACATATGCTTTCAATCGGGCACAAGGTGCACTTAGGCTTGCTACGGGTACAAACCATCGCCCCCATGTCCATCATTGCTTGGTTGTACTTATCGACATCTTTGTTCGGAGTGTGTGCCTCTGCATATTCCCAGAGTTGGTTCTCGACTCTCTTTTGCCCCGGCCAACCTTCAACGGCAAAGCTTCTCGCAAGCGTTCGTTTTACATTGCCATCAAGAATCGCATGAGGCAGCTTATGAACCGATGACAGCACGGCAGCTGCAGTTGAGCGACCGATGCCCGGTAGCGCCTTCATCTCTTCGATAGACAGCGGAAATTCCCCACCATATTGCTCAGCAACTATTTTGGCTGCTTTATGTAGATTACGCGCCCGTGCGTAATAACCAAGTCCTGTCCATAAGTGGAGTACCTCATCTTGTTCGGCATTCGCTAGATCGATAACCGTAGGAAAACGCTCCAAGAAGCGCTGGTAGTATGGAATCACCGTGGCGACTTGAGTCTGCTGAAGCATAATTTCAGATAGCCAAACGGTGTAGGCGGTTTTGTTTTGTTGCCAAGGTAATTCTTTACGCCCGTAGGCGTCATACCACTTTAATATGGCGGTTGCGAAAGGAGTCACGACATGCTCTATGCTTTGCTATTATTAGAAGCGAAATTGCACCACACTTAACGTTGGATGTAAAACAGACAAATTGTGTGGGAATTTATCCACGGAAAGACTTGCACCGGAGGCAATTCTTTGGATAATCCCCGCTTTGATTAATCAATGTGCAGGCAAAAATCAATGAGTGAAGTGACCACTAACGAATATACTGAAGACGGCAAACTGGTTCGTAAGATCCGTAGTTTTGTTCGCCGCGAAGGCCGCTTAACAAAAGGCCAAGAGAACGCGATGAATGAATGTTGGCCAACAATGGGTATCGACTACAACCCAGAGCTTCTTAACTGGAAAGAAGTCTTTGGCAACGATAACCCGGTTGTACTCGAGATTGGTTTCGGTATGGGTGCATCACTGGTTGAAATGGCAAAGAACGCACCTGAGAAAAATTTCTTAGGGATTGAAGTTCATAGCCCGGGTGTGGGGGCGTGTTTAGGTACTGCTCGCGATGCTGGTGTCACTAACCTACGTGTCATGTGTCATGATGCAGTAGAAGTATTCGAACACATGATTCCAGATAGCAGCCTGCATACGCTGCAACTATTCTTCCCTGACCCATGGCACAAAGCTCGTCACCATAAGCGTCGTATCGTTAAGGCTGAGTTTGCAGAGATGGTTCGCGGTAAGCTTCAACTTGATACTGGTATTTTCCACATGGCAACAGACTGGGAAAACTACGCAGAACATATGATTGAAGTGATGAACGCAGCTCCAGGCTTCGAGAATATCGCTGAAGATGGCGATTACATCCCTCGTCCGGATGAGCGCCCGCTAACGAAGTTTGAAGCACGTGGCCACCGTTTAGGCCATGGTGTTTGGGACATTAAGTTCAAGCGTACTAAGTAACTCCGAATCAAATGAGTGAAGGGTAGTCCGATTTATGATTTAACCTCGACACTTTATGGGATTGATTAAAGCCAACATTATTGTAATGTTGGCTTTTTTGTCCTTAGGCTTTTATACCAGTAAAGGCTTAACGACAGAAATTAATACCAATCACAGTAAGTAAGTGATCAGAAATAGCGTAGGAAAAAGGCTTGAGAACAAGGCAGCATTTTTCGATAAGTAGTTACTCTACAATCAAAAATTCTAACGCAGTTATCGAGTATTTTAACAAGCTAGAGTGAGCAGTTATTTACTACGATTGGTATATGTTACACCCCTACAAAAATAACAATATAGAAGTAAGCGCACATGAAACCAACTCAAGCTATTTTGGCCGAGATCTTAGACGAAGTTCGTCCTTTAATTGGACAGGGAAAGGTCGCTGATTATATCCCTGCACTGGCTCGTGTATCGAACCAGAAACTGGCGATCGCGGTATACACCAATGAAGGTGAGGTGATTAAAGCAGGCGATGCTGAAGAAGCATTTTCTGTGCAATCTATTTCTAAAGCCTTGAGCCTGACGCTAGCTATGGTGCTATATAAGCCTGAAGAGATTTGGCAAAGAGTAGGCAAAGAGCCTTCTGGTCAAGCCTTTAACTCGATGATTCAGCTTGAGATGGAGCAGGGGATTCCCCGCAACCCGTTTATCAATGCGGGTGCTATTGTCGTAGCAGACCTATTACAAAGCCGCCTGTCAGCACCGAGACACCGTTTATTGGAGTTTGTGCGTCAGCTATCAGGCGATACGCATATTGTGTATGACAAGGTTGTAGCGGCGTCAGAAATGATGCACAGCGATCGTAATGCGGCTATCGCGTACTTGATGCGTTCATTTGGTAACTTTGAAAATGATGTTATCCCTGTTCTGAATAACTACTTTCATGCCTGTGCGCTTAAAATGACGTGTGTGGACTTGGCAAAAACCTTTAGCTACTTGGCAAACAAAGGCGTGTCGGTTCAAACCAAGAAAGAGATCATCACCCCAGTTCAGACTAAGCAATTGAATGCGTTACTTGCGACATGTGGTTTGTACGATGGAGCGGGTGAGTTTGCTTATCGTGTTGGCATGCCTGGTAAATCGGGTGTTGGCGGCGGTATTATTGCTATCGTACCTGGCGAAATGACGATTGCGGTGTGGTCTCCAGAACTGGATCCTTCTGGTAACTCTTTAGCTGGCACTAAGGCATTAGAGCTGCTTTCTGAGCGTATTGGGCGTTCTATTTTCTAAAAGCGCTTTTAAGTTGGGGGGGACATTTGCAAGAGCTCCCCAACTCACTCGCCCCTCGTTCTTGAGGATGACGGTGTTGTTTTTAACTTTCGACGCACTGGCCCCTAACTTTTTGGGGATAAGACTTGTTTGATGCCCGTCATTCCCGATAGCGACGCAGGAGCGTAATCGGGAATCTATTATTTGTTGACGCGCAAATTAGAAAAGGGTTGACCCTAAAGCCAACCCTTACGTAATACTTCTCGAATCTCGAACTATTCGTCTTCTTCAGCCATAAAGGCTTCCAGCAAATCGTTGAGGAACAGTTTGCCTTTTTCAGTGATCTGCCAATGACTGTCGGTTTCATTCAAGTAGCCTAGCTCTTTTGCCCATTCAATCGTTTCTTGAATCGAGTCAAAATCAAGCCCAGTCGTATCGATGAAATCTTGCTTTGGACACGCTTCCATTAACCTAAAGCGGTTCATGAAGAACTCAAAAGGGCGGTCTTCATTCGGCACTTCAAATTCATCGGATAGATAAGGCTTTACCATGTTCTGGTACGCCGCTAGGTAGCCTCTCGGGTGCTTAACTTTAGTGGTGCGAACAATGCGTCCATCTGCAAAACTCAGCTTGCCATGAGAGCCACAGCCGATACCTAAGTAGTCACCAAAGCGCCAATAGTTGAGGTTATGTTGGCACTGATATCCCGGCTTACTGTAGCCTGAAATTTCGTACTGTACATAACCCGCGTCAGCAAGCTTCTTATGGCCTAGGTCGAAGATATCCCAAAGGTCATCATCATCAGGCAGGGTTGGCGTTTTGTAATAGAACATGGTGTTAGGTTCTATTGTTAGCTGATACCAAGATAAATGCGGAGGAGCGAGCTCGATCGCTTTGTCTAAATCAGCCAACGCTTGATCAATACTCTGATCGGGTAAGCCGTGCATTAAGTCTAGGTTGAAGCTATTTAATCCGATCTTATGTGCTAAATGAGCAGCATTGACCGCTTCATCTTGACCATGAATACGGCCAAGTCTTTCCAGTTTCTCTTGCTCAAAGCTTTGCACGCCCACCGAGATTCGACTCACCCCTGCCTTTTGGTAACCGGCAAAGCGCTCTGCTTCGATGGTCCCCGGGTTGGCTTCCATAGTGATTTCTATTTCAGGTTTGAACGGGATACGTTGTTCAATGCCTTGTAGCAATCGACCAATTCCTTCAGGAGAAAATAGACTCGGTGTGCCGCCGCCAATAAAGATTGAATGCAATGGGCGAGGCGTATCATTGAGTTGATATTTTTCGATGTCAGTATCGAGATCCTCAAGCAGCGCATCGATGTACTCTTTTTCTGGGATCTCGACTTTCAGTGCGTGCGAGTTGAAATCACAATACGGGCACTTTTGTACACACCATGGGATGTGCACATAAAGGCTAAGTGCGGGTGGTATTAGCGCTGCATTATGCATTACAGAGCTTGCTCCTTGAGGGCTTTGAACAGTGACGCAAGCGCTTTGCCACGGTGTGATAGTTGCTTCTTACGTGACGATTCAAGCTCAGCGGATGCGCAATTATCTTCTGGAACAAAGAAGATAGGATCGTAGCCAAAGCCATTCTCACCGTGTTCTTCAGTAAGGATGCGACCTTCCCATTTACCGTGACACACTAGAGGGGTTGGATCATTCTCGTGACGCATTAGCACCAACACACAGTGGAAACGTGCAGTACGCTTTTCAACGTCGACACCTTGCATCGCATCTAATAGTTTTTCGATGTTCTGCTTATCGGTCGCCCCTTCACCAGAGTAACGCGCTGAGTAAATGCCAGGTGCACCATTAAGGAAATCGACTTCTAAACCAGAGTCGTCCGCAATGGCAGGGAGGCCGGTCTCTTTCGCGGCGTGGCGAGCTTTGATGATGGCGTTTTCAATGAACGTTGTGCCCGTTTCAGCGACTTCTGAAACGTTAAATTCACTTTGCGCGACAACGTCGAAACCAAACTCAGACAGAATATCTGCCATCTCGCGAACTTTACCTTGGTTACCTGTTGCTAAAACAATCTTATTCATGGAAATGTGACTCTAATAAGTGATTGAATAGGAAAGTAAGAAGATCTTACTCTTCTATATAAAATTTTTGTGTGAAGCGCAGTGGGCCTGTGCCTTTCAAGCCTGCGTTAACTTCAATGTTAAAGGTGATGTTTTCTTCGTGAGTGATAGGGAACTCTGCCAGGTAATAAATGGCATCGCCTTCCTTTATTTCACGAAACTTCAAAGTACGGGTGTTTCCCACGAGGTTCTTTGCTGTTCCGGTGATTTTAGCCGTTGTCGCCGGCTTGCCTAGGGATGCTTTGTCTAACACGCTGATGTTGAGAATGGCTGAGTAACCATTTCGTTTCAGTTTGTATTGCTTAGCGACTTGTGCCGTTAGAAACGTGGAATTGAAAGCTGAGTAGTGAACCTCGACATCCTTGATATTCTTAAACTGTCCAGCCCAGCTGGGTAAGGCAACAAGAGCAGTAAGTAGTGCTGTTATCCATAAACGCATAATGACTCCAATAAATAGCAAAAAGCCATCATAGGATGGCTTTGACTTCAGTTGGGATTTGGCTTGGCGAGCATATTCGAACTTGCTTGTGCCTACCGAGTTCTCCCTTTTCTATCTTAATTTGTCCTTTAGCGACCTTAAATTGCTTGGCAAGATATTTCGCTAAATGGGCATTGGCTTTGCCATCAACCGGCGGAGCAGTAATGGCAATTTTCAGTTCCTCACTGTGCAAGCCGACGATTTTATCGCGGCTTGCTTTGGGTTGAATATAGAGCCTAAGAAGAATATCGTCCTCCTCGGCCCAAACCGCTTTTGGCATCGTCAAAGTACCTGAGGTTCGTACTTAAATTATAGTTGATACCAAATAGGACCAACCATGTCGCCCATTAAAAAGTTGGCGAACTGTAGAATAATGAACAGAACCAATACGCTTAAGTCGAAACCACCCATGTCCGGTAGGATACGACGAATCGGTATTAGCATTGGTTCAGTCAACTGATGGAATACGTACTCAACAGGGCTACGGCCTTGGCTTACCCAGCTTAGGATTGCACGGATAAGTAGAACCCAGAAGATTAACCCTCCCGCGGCTTTAACTAGAGACAGTGCGCCAAAGATCAGGAAGCTGATATCAAATACTGCAGCCCCGCCAGAGATAATCAGGTTTAGAGCGACGAACTTCAGTACACACAGTACATAAGCGAATACAACCGTTGCAAGGTCGAGGCTGCCGATTGATGGAATAACTCGGCGTAGTGGGGCCACAACCGGTTGTGTCGCTTTAACGATAAATTGTGAGAATGGGTTGTAGAAATCAGCACGTGATGCTTGTAGCCAGATACGCAAGATCACAACCATGATGTAGAGATCAAAAACGGTCGAGATCAAAAAGCTCATCGAGTTCATATTGTTTCCTTTTTCGGATTGACTTGCCACTTAGGTATAACTCAAGCGACAAAATGCTTTGTACAGTAATGAGTATTAAAACAGTTTTTCCATCTCTTCAGCGCGAGCAACAGCCGCTTGCATGGCTTTTGCTACGATATCTGAGAGTTGATGCTCGTTAAACGTGCGCAGTGCCTCCGCGGTGGTGCCGCCTTTTGAAGTCACCTGCTCACGCAGTGTTGATAATTCAGTCTCTGGGTTTGCTACGACCATCTCTGCCGCGCCCAATGCAGATTGCTGCACTAATTTACGAGCGGTTGGTTGGTCAAAGCCTTGCTTGATTGCTTCAGCTTGCATCGCTTCCATAAACAGGAAGAAGTAAGCCGGAGCACTGCCCGCCGCCGCAATGATGTTGTTGATTCCAGACTCTTGCTCAACCCAGCTGACTTCACCTACGGCTTGCATCAGCTGAGAAGCGAACTCTTTATCACCTTGGCTAACGGTTGCATCGGCATATAGACCGCTCATCCCTTTACCAAGCAATGATGGTGTGTTTGGCATGACACGAACAAGGTTCAGCTGGCAGTTTAACATCTCATTGAGTCGATTCGCATTAATACCCGCAGCAATCGAGATAACCAGTTTGTTGCTGAAGTCGATATCTTGTAAGGGTTTACATACATCAGCCATCATTTGTGGCTTCACTGACAGTACAACAACGTCTGCTTGCTGTGCTGCGGCAATATTATCGCTGGTGGTATTGATGCCATACTTTTGTTCTAACGGCAGCCTTCTAATGTCTGAGGGCGCTGTTGCTGTAATCTTTTGCGCTGGATAACCACTCGCCACTAAGCCCGCTACAATTGAGCGAACCATGTTTCCCGCCCCAATAAAGGCGATGTTCTTATGTTCCATATATACAATCCTGAGCGTGTCGCTGCGCGGTCAAAGCGAAGCGATATCAATACTTATCGTTTTCGTCGCGACTTGTTGTCACTATTTCACGTAATCTCGAGCACCAAAGATAGCTGTACCAATACGAACCATGGTGCTACCAGCCTCAACGGCAGCATCCATATCGCCACTCATGCCCATCGAAAGGGTATCAATGTTTGAATATTTCGCAGCAAGCTTTTGTTGAAGCTCGGCCAGTTGAGAAAATGCATTAAGTTGTGATTGATAGTCAGAGACATTTGCTGGAATCGACATCAACCCTCTTAAAGTGAGGTTTGGAAGCGACGAAATCAACTCTGCGAGCGCAAAAACTGTCTCTTCAGATGTTCCGGACTTCGATTCTTCGCCGCTGGTATTGACTTGAATTAAGACTTGTAGAGGCGGAAGTCCGCTTGGGCGTTGATCATTGAGCCTTTGGGCAATTTTATCGCGGTCGACAGAATGCACCCATTGGAAGCTTTCCGCAATTGGGCGGGTTTTATTGGATTGAATTGGACCAATAAAATGCCACTCCAAATTTAGGTTAGAATGTTGTTCTGAAAAGTGTTTTACTTTATCGACACCTTCTTGAACATAGTTTTCACCAAAGGCAACTTGGCCTCCGAGTGCCGCTTCTAGAATCACATCAATAGGTTTCGTTTTGCTGACGGCTAAAAGTTGCACGGACTCTGGAGATCGTCCGCACTTTTGCTCAGCACTACGAATCTGTGAGGTGATTTGTTCGATATTTTGTTGAATACTACTCATAGCTGACTTTACTTAAGGGAAAATAAATGGATATCACTGAGTTACTAGATTTTAGTGTAAAGCATAACGCGTCAGATCTACATCTTTCTGCGGGTGTATCTCCAATGGTACGTATAGATGGTGAAGTAAGGAAGCTTGGAATCCCAGCTTTGAGTCATGCAGATGTGCATCGTTTGGTGTTTGATATTATGGACGATCTACAGCGTGGTGAGTTTGAAGAGAAGCTGGAAGTCGACTTCTCTTTTGAATTGCCCAACGTTGGTCGTTTTCGTGTGAATGCTTTTCATCAATCTCGTGGTTGCTCGGCTGTTTTTCGAACCATCCCAGTGGAAATTCCAACTTTAGAGCAGTTAGGCACACCTGAAATATTTGAAAAAATTGCTAACTACGAAAAAGGCTTAGTGCTCGTCACTGGGCCAACAGGTTCGGGTAAATCAACAACACTGGCAGCGATGGTCGATTATGTAAACCGTCATCATAATAAGCACATTTTAACGATCGAAGATCCGATTGAATTTGTTCACACCAACAATAAATGTCTCATTAACCAACGAGAAGTACACCGTGATACACACAGCTTTAAAGCGGCGTTGCGCAGTGCTCTGCGTGAAGATCCTGATGTGATCCTTGTGGGGGAGCTTCGTGACCAAGAAACCATTAGCTTAGCGCTAACCGCTGCTGAAACAGGGCATTTAGTTTTCGGAACTCTACACACCAGTTCTGCGGCAAAAACCATAGATCGTATTATCGATGTATTTCCGGGTAGCGACAAAGGTATGGTTCGTTCCATGCTGTCTGAATCATTGCGCTCAGTGATTGCTCAGAAGCTGTTAAAGCGTGTCGGTGGTGGCCGTGTAGCTTGCCATGAAATCATGATGGCGACACCTGCGATCAGAAACTTGATCCGTGAAGATAAAGTTGCACAGATGTACTCGATCATTCAAACGGGCGCAGCTCATGGTATGCAAACCATGGAGCAAAATGCGAAACAACTGATGGCGCAAGGCTTGGTTGATCCAGAGGAAGTCGAGAAAAAGATCGAAATTGAATCCTCCATGTTTTAATCAAGGTGAGCAAAATGGAATTGAATCAAATCCTTGAGGGAATGCTGTCTCAAAAAGCGTCGGATCTTTATATCACCGTTGATGCACCGCTCCTGTTTCGTGTAGATGGTGAATTACGGCCTCAAGGAGAGAAGCTGAATGTCACTCAGGTTACTCGGTTACTTGATATGATGATGGATCAAGAGAAGCGTCATGAATATAAAAAAACGCGTGAGGCGAACTATGCCATTGTGCGGGACTTTGGTCGCTTTCGTGTTAGTGCATTCTTTCAACGAGAGCTTCCTGGTGCGGTTATTCGACGCATCGAGACTGATATCCCAACGTTTGAACAGTTAAAGCTTCCAGATGTACTACAAGATCTTTCTATTGCGAAGCGTGGACTGGTGCTGGTGGTTGGGGCAACAGGTTCTGGTAAATCAACCTCAATGGCTGCGATGACAGGTTATCGTAACGCTAACCGATCAGGGCACATATTGACCGTTGAAGACCCAATTGAGTTCGTCCACGAGCACAAGAAGTGTATTGTGACTCAGCGTGAGGTCGGGCTCGACACTGATAGTTATGAAATTGCGCTTAAGAATTCATTACGCCAAGCACCAGATATGATCTTGATTGGCGAAATCCGTAGCCGCGAAACGATGGAGTATGCGATGACCTTTGCTGAAACGGGTCACTTGTGTATTGCAACGCTGCACGCCAATAATGCCAACCAAGCGTTAGAACGTATTCTTCACTTGGTGCCGAAAGAGCAAAAAGAGCAGTTCTTGTTTGATCTGTCGATGAATTTACGTGGTGTCGTGGCTCAGCAACTCATTCGCGATAAGAATGGCAGCGGGCGCCATGGTGTATTTGAAATTCTGTTGAATAGCCCACGAGTGTCTGACTTGATTCGTCGTGGCGATCTCCATGAGCTAAAAGCAACCATGGCGAAATCGAAGGAAATTGGTATGCAAACCTTTGATCAAGCTTTGTATCATTTAGTGGTTGCAGGCAAGATCAGCGAAGAAGATGCATTTCATGGTGCCGATTCTGCTAATGACTTACGCTTAATGCTAAAAACTCGATGTGGTGATGTAGATTATGGAACGGGACCATTGGCAGACGTTAAGATTGATATGGATTAGAAGTACTTTATTGGTACCAATAAAAACCCGCATCTAGGCGGGTTTTCGTTCATTCAAAGTGACGCTCAGTACATACCGACACGGTTGTTGTCACTTGAGTAACCACGTTCTTTTTCTAATTTGATTTTAGTCGGATATTGTTCGCCAGTATAACCGGCAGATCCACCACCCATTGAGCTGCATGCTGATAATGCTAGAGCGGCGAAGATAGCTAGAAAAATTTTCATGTGAACTCCCACATTCTGGTTTTGAATTGCACCGACATTACGATGTGAAATTCGAGTGGGATCACAAGTTAGCTTAAATTTCGCTCACTTAATTCTCATTAAGAATATTGTGCTTCAAACCAGCTCTCTAGAATAACAACGGCGGATTGATTATCGACATTACCTTTACTTAGCGCTTTATAACCGCCCATTTCAAAAAGATCGGCTCTTGCTTCTGTCGTAGAAAGTCTTTCATCATGCAGTTCCACATCAATACCAAAGCGTCCTTTTAGACGGTTGGCGAACTTTTTCGCCCTTGGTGTGATCGCAGCTAGGTCTTTACCATGAAGATCGGTCGGAAGACCAACCACTATCAGGTTCGGCAGCCACTCCTTAATCTGCTTTTCGATATCGTCCCAGTTTGGGATACCATCTTTGGCTTTAAAAGCTTTGAGAGGGCTTGCGGTGCCTGTGACTTCTTGTCCTATCGCACTGCCGATACTTTTTGTACCGTAGTCAAATGCCATAATTGTTCGTGACATGGGGATTCCAAATTTATCTGTGTTTGAGAGTGTCTGTTTATTTTATTTAGCCGATTTGAGCTAGGCGTGACCAGCGTCTGCTGAAAGCTGAGCCGCATTAATACCTAGCATCTGCACGGCGACTTTCCAGCGTTCAGAAATAGGCGTATCGAAGATGACCTTTGGATCGGCTTCAACGGTTAGCCATGAGTTTTCGGTCAGTTCGGTTTCCAGTTGTCCTGGTTCCCATCCTGCATAACCCAGTGCGACTAAATAATTCATCGGCTCATCTTCTGTCCCTAACACCATCAAGATATCTTTTGAGGTGGTTACCGAGATTTGATCAGTCATCTTGATACTGGATTGGTAGTTGCCTTTAGGTTTGTGCAAAATAAACCCACGGTCTTCTGCGACTGGTCCACCATTCAATACCGGTTTCTCAAGACTTGCTTGATTGGATTTCGGTTGCTCAGAATCAACCTCAACTTGTTTAAGCATGCTACCAACAGTGACGTCGATAGGGGCGTTGATCATTAAGCCCATCGCACCTTCATCGTTGTGTTCACAAAGGTAGATCACCGAATTTTGAAAGTAAGGGTCTTTCATTCCGGGCATAGCGACCAGAAAGTGGTTCGTTAAATTCATAGAGCCTCCTGCCAGTGTGTTCCCAGTAAAGGAAAAAGAGCGGCGTAGAGCCGCTCATCAATTCTGTGCCTAATGACGTCTGTGCTTGCAATAGCAAAGGCTTTCTTTAGTTTAGGCTATTTAGTGTTAACGCGACGCTCGATTGCATCCATTAATTTACCCGTAATTGAAATATCAAAAGCGGCTTCAATTTCACGGATACAAGTAGGGCTAGTCACGTTAATTTCTGTCAGCTTGTCGCCAATAACATCCAGTCCTACAAAGATTAAGCCTTTCTCTTTTAGTGCAGGAGCCACGGCTCTTGCGATAGCCCAATCGGTGTCACTTAGCGGACGAGCTTCACCAGTACCGCCAGCGGCAAGGTTACCTCGAGTTTCCCCTTTTGCTGGGATACGAGCGAGACAGTAAGGCATTGGCTCACCGTCAACCACAAGAATACGCTTATCACCATTGCTGATGTCTGGAACAAAGGTTTGTGCCATTGCGTAGTTCTGACCGTGGTTGGTCAAGGTTTCAATGATCACCGATACGTTTGGATCGCCTTCCTTCACGCGGAAGATAGATGCGCCACCCATGCCATCAAGGGGTTTTAGGATCACGTCCCCATGCTTCTCGCGGAATTCTTTAATCTTTTCTGCTTTACGAGTCACGATGGTCGTTGGGGTCAGTTCTGGGAACCAAGCAGTGAACAATTTTTCGTTACAGTCGCGCAGGCTTTGCGGTTTATTGACGATCAGTGCACCGTTTTCCTCAGCGCGCTCAAGAATGTAAGTTGCGTAGATGTACTCTGTATCAAACGGAGGATCTTTACGCATCAGTACCGCATCTAAATCTGATAGTGCAATAGTTTGCTCTGACTTAAATTCGTACCAACCGTTTGGATCTTCTTTGAGTTCTACCACCTTAGTGTCAGCAATGGCTACGCCTTGATCTAAATGTAGGTCATCCATTTCCATGTAATGGATTTCGTAACCACGACGCTGAGCTTCAAGCATCATGGCAAAGCTAGAGTCTTTTTTGATGTTAATGGATGAAATTGGATCCATTACGATGCCAAGTTTGATCATTTTTTTCTCCTAGCCTAGATCGCCAAAACGGACTTGTAAGGCAGTAATTGCGGTTAGAGCAGCTGTCTCGGTACGAAGTACACGTGGGCCGAGTAGCGTCTCTTCAAATTTGTATTGTTCTGTCATGCCGATTTCTTCAGCTGACAAGCCACCTTCAGGGCCAATCAATAAGCGCACCTTACTGATGGGTTCTGGAAGGGTGTTAATTGAGTACTTTGCACGAGGGTGCAGGTTTAACTTTAATGCTTCGCTTGGTTCGCTGCACCACTCCTCAAGTTGCATAATTGGACGAATGACAGGAACCGTATTGCGGCCACACTGTTCACACGCCGCGATAGCAATCTTTTGCCACTGTGCGAGTTTTTTCTCGAAGCGTTTTGTATCCAGCTTAACGCCACAGCGCTCTGAAATTAGAGGGGTAATGGTGTTCACACCAAGCTCAACCGATTTCTGAATCGTGAACTCCATTTTGTCACCACGTGAAATCACTTGGCCTAAATGTAAGTCTAACGGAGACTCGCTGCTGTGCTCGATGCGTTCAGAAACATTAACGGTGACATTTTTCTTTGATACTTCAGCTATCGTCGCAGGGAATTCAGCACCACTGCCATCAAATAGAAGAACTTCTTGGCCTTCTTTCATGCGAAGGACGCGACCAACATGACCCGCGGCATCTTCGCCTAAAGCGAGTGAACCTAACTGATGGATGCGTTCTGGGTGATGGATACGAGGGATTCTCATGCTGGTAAACCTATAAATATGTTCATTTGGGTATTTTGTCTCTGCCTAACATGGATGCTTTTCGTTGAAAAAACAAGGGGAGAGCAAGAGTTTCAGGGCAATTCTGAAACTCTTTTTTGAGACAGTCAGGAATAGTGCTTCAACGAAAGGGGTTATTGACAAGCAGGGTAAACAAATGGGTTGTGATTACCTTGGATGGCATAGATTTTCTGATCACGAGTACATTCCCACTTGTCGACAGGAAATTGCTTGTTCCACGCCATCATCAGGTTGGTTTGTTGCTTAGAGAGCTTGAAACCATACTCTTGGCTCATGTAAAGATAAGTGCGAGCGATAGAGCCTTTTGCTCTGTCTGGCGGCATAACCTTACGCTGCTTGAAGTTAACTTGCATTTCACACTGACCGTAGCTCACGCCATTCACGCCATTCCACTGGCTGAAGTTGTAATTGGATCGATCTCCGTTCACCTCTCCAATCGCGGGAGTCAAGTTGTGAAGGTCGGCCTCCATGGACTTGAATACCTTATCATGGCGAGTGCAGTTCTTGCGCCCACCGTCTTGCCAGCACTGACGCTGGTGACCGAATTGCCAAGCTGGAACCACGTGTTCCCACTCAATTCGACTTGCTCGTTTTAGTTGCTTTCGAACTTGATAGCCACAGCTGTTCAGATCTGGGATACCTTTCTTTTTGTCTTTCCAAGTGATGTCACAACCACAATAAAAAGAAGTAGGGTGGTCGAGATAAATCTTCACCGCTTCTTTTTTTGCTTTGGATAATGAGCTCGGCGGAGCGGCGAAAACGCTTTGGGTTACCAGTAGGCCCAATACTATCGATAAGAAATAAGACACTGATAGGCCAAATGCTTTGAAGGTGAGTTTTTGCATAGAAAAAGACTGATAAAAGTATGATAAACGTAAGTCTATCACTCAAATATCAGGTCGCTCTATTAGATTTATTCTAACGAGCCAATCAATCGGTTATTCGCTTAGTTGAGTTCCAGTAAAAGCTAAGGTTTGCTGGCACCGTTGGCAGCGATAGGTCGATTGATTTCGAAGTACTTTGTTGTGTCGTCGGATTGATAATGGGTAAGTGGCGCACTCACATCGATATTCAAAGGTTTTTCCTTGAACTGAAGTGATTTCAAAACGGTGAGTTGTTCTGGCCGGTACGTTGAATACCTTTTCCATGACGTATTTCCACTCATTGCCGTGAGGTCTCACTCGGCCAAATACCTGATGAGTAATTAAGTGTGCAAGCTCATGAGGCACAACCTCATTGATGAAGGCTTCTTCATTCTCGGTAAATAGCACAGGGTTGAGCTTAATTTCGTTGAGCTGAAGGTAGGCCTTTCCCGCCGCCTTACCTCTTAACTTATAGGTGATAATTGGGTGTGGAAATTCACGAGAGAAATGTTGATTTGCGATAGCTAGGCACTCGGCCAATTTCTTATTTGCTCGATGTTGTTGCGGGGTGTAAGACAAACGTTGTTAACTCCAAATAAAAGGCCTCAGCGTTTAAGCTAAGGCCTCATCATAACATTGCTCGTTACTATGGCGATTATTTATAGATGGTGATTCTTCTTGATGATCGCGTGATAAGCATGCCATGTACCATAACCAAGCAGCGGCATCGTGACAATCATACCTATCCCGTAAGTCGCAAACCCCACTAAAATTCCAGCGCAAATAATGCTCGCCCACACCACCATCGCAGGGATGTTTGACCTTACCGCATTAAAGCTAGTGAAAATGGCACTCATTACATCAACGCGTCTTTCCATCATTAATGGAATTGAAAATGCCGATATGCTGAATATCAGGCTTGCGATAACAAAACCAATCACTGAACCGGTGATTAAGAAGGGAGCAAACTCAGTCAATGGCGCACCTTGCACTGAAGGGTAAAGTGCGTGCAATAACGCCGCGATACGCATCCAAAATATCATCGCGACCATCAATACCACTGCAAAGGCCCATTGATGGGTAGAGTTGCGAGTGATGGCTTTCATCGAGTGCAGTAGGTTGGCGTTGTGCCCTTTTTCTCTTTCCCAAGCGGCATCATACAAACCCAGAGCAAGAAATGGGCCTATCAGCATGTAGACGATCAGGCTTGGCATCACAACAAGGTGCGTTCCTTGCCATTGAACCAGTTGAACAATGGCGATAGCGGCCACCATAAAGCACAGTCCGTAAAATGCGCTGATTAACGGCATTTTTACTAAGTCATGCAGAGCAAGCGACAACCAATGAAAGGGCGCGGAAATACTGATTTGGTTGCAAGGAATAGTTCGAGCGTAATCTTGGTCGCTGACCTTGTCTTTTTTCTCGTTGAGTTCGGATGTGTGAGCGGTACGAGGCATAGATCCCCCTAGTTAAATAACGTCCTAGTTATAATTCCATAAGGCTCACCGATGTGGCTTGTGTGAGAGCTATGGTGTTGAGCTCAATGGCTCTTTGTCATCCCAGTTATTGTTCTAGCGTGCATTTAACGAGCGTTATCAGACTGAATTAATTTAAGTTAAATGTGAGCTTGATCGCTTAGGAGTTACCTTAACTATTGTCAGTAGTGATGGAAAATACAAATTATCGGCGTTTTTTTATACTAAGTGGTTAACGGTAAAAGAGGTAGGTAGAGTCGGGGATACCGAGAAAGAGTTGGTAAGTGCATAAAAATAAAGCCCTTACTCAGAAGTAAGGGCTTTAAAGAAACAAATTGCAGTCGCTAAATTATTTTAGGCCTGCGAAATCCGCAAGGATTGCGGCTTTGTCTGTCGCTTCCCAAGGGAACTCTTCACGACCAAAGTGACCGTATGCAGCTGTCTGTTTGTAGATAGGTTGAAGAAGGTTCAGCATCTCTTGAAGACCGTATGGACGTAGGTCGAAGTTTTGACGAACGGCTTCAATGATGATCTCGTGCGCTACTTTTTCAGTACCAAACGTTTCAACCATGATAGATGTTGGATCTGCAACACCGATAGCGTAAGACAGTTGAATCTCACAACGGTCAGCCATGCCAGCCGCTACGATGTTTTTTGCAACGTAACGCGCTGCGTAAGCTGCAGAACGGTCAACTTTTGATGGATCTTTACCAGAGAATGCACCGCCGCCGTGACGAGCCGCGCCGCCGTAGGTATCAACAATGATCTTACGACCGGTTAGACCACAGTCACCCATTGGGCCACCGATAACGAAACGACCGGTTGGGTTGATAAAGAAGTTCGTGTCTTTGTTGATCCACTCAGCAGGAAGTACTGGCTTGATGATCTCTTCCATAACCGCTTCACGTAGGTCTGGTGTGGTTACCGAATCACAGTGTTGAGTCGAAAGAACAACCGCATCGATACCGACAATCTTGCCTTGGTCGTACTGGAATGTTACTTGTGATTTCGCATCTGGGCGAAGGAAATCAAGCTTGCCGCTCTTACGTACTTCAGCCTGCTTCTTAACCAGAAGGTGAGAGTAAGTAATTGGTGCAGGCATTAGGATTGGTGTTTCGTTGGTCGCATAACCAAACATGATACCTTGGTCGCCCGCGCCTTGATCTTTAGGGTCAGCTTTATCAACACCTTGGTTGATGTCTGGAGACTGCTTACCAATGGTGTTTAGTACTGCACAAGAGTCGGCATCAAAGCCCATATCAGAGTGAACGTAACCAATTTCACGTACTGTTTCACGAGTGATTTCTTCGATATCAACCCATGCCGATGTTGTTACTTCACCGCCAACCATAACCATGCCGGTTTTTACGTAAGTCTCACAAGCAACGCGTGCTTTCGGATCTTGTTCCAAGATGGCATCAAGAACAGCATCAGAGATTTGGTCTGCAATTTTATCTGGATGACCTTCTGAAACAGATTCAGAAGTGAATAGGTGCTTAGCCATGAGAGCTCCACTTTTAGTTTTTGGTTGCAAATAGTTTTGGTTGCAAACAGTGATATGTAAATAATTTTAGGCGTCGCAAGCTAGGAAGCGCTGCCACTCAATAAAGTATGTTCTGTAGGTGTTTCTACATCTAGACGGCTATTCTAAATTCCAGCGGTTGAATTACAAGCTCTTTTTTATGATATGCCATAACTAAACGTTTGCGTGGCGTTGAGGTTTATTGTTGTTGGCTGACATAAATGTTCGAAAGTTGCGAAAAATGAACATTAAAATGCCAGTAAAACGTTTGCAGTCGCTAAAGTCGTTTGAGAGAATACCCGCGCTAATAAAAATGAAAAGTTTAGCATCTATCTCTTTTTTAATTCGCTTATGTACTCAGGAGCAGACATGCCTTCTCGTAAAGATCTAGCCAATGCAATCCGCGCACTCAGCATGGACGGTGTTCAACAAGCAAATTCAGGCCACCCAGGCGCACCTATGGGTATGGCTGACATCGCTGAAGTGCTTTGGCGTGGCCACTTGAACCACAACCCAGCAAACCCAGAGTGGGCTGACCGCGACCGTTTTATCCTATCTAACGGTCATGGTTCAATGTTGATTTATTCTCTGCTTCACCTTGCAGGTTACGAGCTTTCAATTGAAGACCTGAAAAATTTCCGTCAACTGCACTCTAAGACTCCAGGTCACCCAGAGTATGGTTACGCACCGGGCATCGAAACAACGACGGGTCCACTAGGTCAAGGTATCACTAACGCTGTTGGTATGGCGATGGCAGAGAAAGCACTGGCGGCACAGTTCAATAAAGAAGGCCACGACATCGTCGATCATTTCACTTACGTGTTCATGGGTGATGGCTGTCTGATGGAAGGTATCTCTCACGAAGCCTGTTCTCTAGCCGGTACGCTTGGTCTTGGTAAGCTAGTCGCTTTCTGGGATGACAACGGCATCTCTATCGATGGTGAAGTGGAAGGTTGGTTCTCTGACGATACACCTAAGCGTTTTGAAGCTTACGGTTGGCATGTAATCCCAGCGGTAGATGGTCACGACTCTGACGCTATCAACGCAGCGATTGAAGCGGCTAAAGCGGACCCTCGTCCAACTCTTATCTGTACTAAAACGATCATCGGTTTTGGTTCGCCAAACAAAGCAGGTACGCACGACTGTCACGGTGCTCCACTAGGCGCTGATGAAATCACAGCAACGAAAGCAGCACTGGGTTGGGAACACGGTCCTTTTGAAATCCCAGCGGATATCGCAGCAGAGTGGAATGCAAAAGAAGCAGGCGCAGCAAAAGAAGCGGCGTGGAATGCTAAATTTGACGCATACGCAGCGGCTTACCCAGAGCTAGCAGCAGAATTCAAACGTCGTACTAACGGCGAACTACCCGCTGAGTGGGAAGAGAAAGCATCGGCAATCATTGCTGATCTTCAAGCTAACCCAGCAAACATCGCTTCACGTAAAGCCTCTCAAAATGCACTAGAAGCGTTTGGTGCTATGCTACCTGAATTCATGGGTGGCTCTGCTGACCTTGCGCCTTCTAACCTGACTATGTGGTCTGGTTCTAAGTCGCTTGAAGCAACTGACTTCTCTGGTAACTACATCCACTACGGTGTACGTGAATTCGGTATGACAGCGATCATGAACGGTATCGCCCTTCACGGTGGTTTCGTACCCTACGGCGCAACGTTCCTAATGTTCATGGAATACGCACGTAACGCAATGCGTATGGCGGCTCTGATGAAAGTTCAGAACATCCAAGTTTACACACACGATTCTATCGGCCTAGGCGAAGATGGTCCGACTCACCAACCGGTGGAGCAGATCGCTTCTCTACGTTTGACTCCAAACATGAGCACATGGCGCCCATGTGACCAAGTTGAGTCTGCCGTGGCTTGGAAACTGGCAATCGAACGTAAAGAGGGTCCTTCTGCACTTATCTTCTCTCGTCAAAACCTTGCACAACAAGATCGTGACGCTGAGCAAGTGGCTAACATCGCTAAGGGTGGTTACATCCTGAAAGATTGTGCTGGTAAGCCAGAGCTAATCATCATTGCAACCGGTTCTGAAGTTGAGCTTGCGGTTAACGCTGCTGCTGAGCTAACGGCTGAAGGTAAAGCAGTACGCGTAGTCTCTATGCCTGCCACTGACGCATTTGACAAGCAAGATGCGCAGTACCGTGAGTCTGTACTTCCATCTGACGTAACGGCACGTATCGCTGTTGAAGCGGGCATCGCTGACTTCTGGTACAAGTACGTTGGTTTTGGTGGCAAGATCATCGGTATGACAACGTTCGGCGAATCTGCACCAGCAGACGAGCTGTTCAAAATGTTCGGTTTCACGACTGAAAACGTTGTAAACACAGCGAAAGAGCTTTTAGCTTAATACTCTTTAAATTATTTTGAGTATAGAAAAGAGAAAACCGAGCCATGTTGCTCGGTTTTTTATTTTGGATTCTATGAGTTTAAGATTTACTCAAACTCATTACCCCGGTTATCTTTTTCTTTGCGGCCACAGATTTTACACGTCACGTATCGATCCATGTCGTAGTAATGCCCACCATTGATAAAGGTGTGAGCCATTAGCTTAACTCTTCCAAGTAACGAACGATCACTGTCGTAGCTGCTCGTTTTTCTCACTAAGATTTCGCTATGAGGCGTTTCTTGTGAACATTGCTTACAAAAGTGGGTCGCTGGGTAACCTGACATAGTCATTTCCTTTGGGTGATGAAACGAGAAAAGAAACAGCCAACAGAAAAATAATTTATCTTTCAGCTAAAATGCATATCATTGAAATATTAATCAAGTTTTATAGAGGTAATGCTTCGATACATATCACGAATTTAATGCGCTTTAGATGGCTATCGGTTACTATTTGTGGCATGAAAATCATGTAGGGCGATGGAATCATGCTAAAAGTCGCGATAAACGGATTTGGAAGAATAGGGCGTAATGTATTGCGCGCTGTTTATGAAAGTGGCAAAAGCCAACAAATCAAAGTAGTAGCGGTCAATGAGCTTGCTCAGCCGGACGCTATGGCTCACCTATTGCAGTACGACACCAGTCACGGCCGCTTCGGTAAGAAGATCTCCAACGACCAAGAACACATCTATGTTCACCATGGCATCGGTGTGGAAGATAAGGGTGAGTTCGATACGATTCGTATTTTGCACCTTGCTGATATCGAGCTGTTGCCGTGGCGTGACCTTGAGGTGGATATTGTTCTCGATTGTACAGGTGTTTATGGCTGTAGAGATGATGGTCTAGCGCACATTGCTGCTGGTGCTAAAAAGGTGTTGTTTTCACACCCAGGTGCTAACGACCTAGACAACACCATTATCTACGGTGTCAATCACGATACTATCGAAGCTGACCACAGAATCGTTTCTAACGGTTCATGTACTACTAACTGTATTGTCCCGATCATTAAGGTACTTGATGATGCCTTTGGCATTGAGTCCGGTACCATCACAACCATTCACTCTTCAATGAATGATCAACAAGTTATCGATGCGTACCACAGTGATTTGCGCCGTACTCGAGCGGCAAGCCAATCTATCATTCCTGTTGACACCAAATTGCATAAAGGTATTGAAAGAATTTTCCCGAAATTTTCTAACAAATTTGAAGCGATATCTGTGCGCGTGCCGACGGTAAACGTCACAGCGATGGATTTAAGTGTCACAATTAATGCAAATGTGAAAGTTAATGACGTAAATCAAACCATTGTTAATGCCTCCCAGTGTACATTACACAATATAGTTGACTATACTGAAGCGCCGCTCGTTTCCATCGACTTTAATCACGATCCCCATAGCGCAATCGTTGATGGTTCACAAACTCGAGTGAGTAATGGCCACCTAGTGAAAATGCTCGTGTGGTGTGACAATGAATGGGGCTTTGCGAACCGAATGCTGGATACGGTTCTTGCAATGCAAGCTTCTGAAGGCAAGAAGTAAGGTCTAGAAGCAAATATGCGGATTATTTATTTTTAGCTTGAAATAAATGCAAAGTATCCACATATTATAAGCAGCTAAAGTATTACCAGTTGAATAATTTATAGACTTAGCAGGGTTGCTGAGTTTCCAAAACTTTATATTTATTTAAATTTGAGAGGACAAATCATGTCTGTGATCAAGATGACTGACCTGGAACTTGCAGGTAAACGCGTATTCATCCGTGCTGACCTAAACGTACCAGTAAAAGACGGTAAAGTAACTTCAGATGCACGTATCCTAGCATCACTACCAACTATCAAACTTTGTCTAGAAGCTGGCGCAAAGGTAATGGTTACTTCTCACCTTGGTCGTCCTACTGAAGGCGAATACAACGAAGAGTTCTCTCTAGCTCCTGTAGTTAACTACCTAAACGACGCACTAGACTGCGACGTTAAACTAGCGAAAGATTACGTAAACGGCCTAGAGCTAAACGCTGGTGAACTAACGGTTCTTGAAAACGTTCGCTTTAACAAAGGCGAGAAGAAGAACGAAGAAGCACTTTCTAAGCAATACGCTGCACTATGTGACATCTTCGTAATGGATGCATTCGGTACAGCTCACCGTGCTCAAGCTTCTACACACGGTGTGGGTACTTACGCTCCTGTAGCATGTGCTGGTCCTCTTCTAGCGGCTGAGCTTGAAGCGCTTGGTAAAGCAATGGACAACCCAGCTCGCCCACTAGTGGCTATCGTTGGTGGTTCTAAAGTTTCTACTAAACTAACCGTTCTAGAATCTCTTTCTAAAATTGCTGACCAACTTGTTGTTGGTGGTGGTATCGCGAACACATTCATCGCTGCTGAAGGCCACAACGTCGGTAAGTCTCTATACGAAGCTGACCTAGTTGAAACGGCTCAAAAGCTAATGAAAGAGTGTGCTATCCCAGTAGCAACAGACGTTGCATGTGCGAAAGCGTTTGACGAAAACGCAGAAGCTGAAATCAAGCACGTTTCTGAAGTTCAAGACGACGACATGATCTTCGACCTTGGTCCAGATTCAACGGCGGCACTAGCTGAAATCATCGGCAACGCAAAAACTATTCTTTGGAATGGTCCTGTAGGCGTATTCGAATTCAAGAACTTCGAAGCGGGTACAGCGGGTATTTCTAAAGCAATTGCTGACTCTGCAGGTTTCTCTGTAGCTGGTGGTGGTGATACGCTAGCAGCTATCGACAAGTTCGGTATCAAAGCTGACGTTTCTTACATCTCTACTGGTGGTGGCGCTTTCCTTGAGTTTGTTGAAGGTAAAGTACTTCCTGCAGTAGCAATGCTTGAAGAGCGCGCGAAAGCATAATTGATTTAGAAAGGCGAGATGTGAATCTCGCCTTTTATCGTTTGCTGCGTATCACACTTTTTTGCTAGAATAGCGCAAGTTGTGAGCAAACGATTGCAAGTTTTTGAACTTAAGTTTTTTAATCTTAAAACGATAGAATAAATAGGACTATTTCCATGTCTAAGATCTTCGATTTTGTAAAACCTGGTGTAATTTCTGGCGATGACGTACAGAAAGTATTTGAAGTAGCAAAAGAAAACAAATTTGCACTTCCTGCTGTAAACGTTGTTAACACTGATTCAATCAACGGTGTTCTAGAAGCAGCGGCTAAAGTTAAAGCTCCTGTTGTTGTTCAGTTCTCTAACGGCGGTGCTGGTTTCTTCGCTGGTAAAGGCGTTAAACTTGAAGGTCAAGGTGCACAAATCCTTGGTGCTGTAGCGGGTGCAAAATACGTACACGCTGTTGCTGAATCTTACGGTGTTCCAGTTATTCTTCACACTGACCACGCTGCGAAGAAACTTCTTCCATGGATCGACGGTCTACTAGACGCTGGTGAAGAGTTCTTCGCTCAAACTGGTAAGCCTCTATTCTCTTCTCACATGATCGACCTTTCTGAAGAGTCTCTAGAAGAAAACATCGAAATCTCTGGCCAATACCTTGCGCGTATGGCTAAGATGAACATGACTCTAGAAATCGAACTAGGTTGTACTGGTGGTGAAGAAGACGGCGTTGATAACTCTGATATGGACGCATCTGAGCTTTACACTTCTCCTGAAGATGTTGCATACGCATACGAGAAACTAACAGCTATCAGCCCACGTTTCACTATCGCTGCATCTTTCGGTAACGTACACGGTGTTTACCAAGCGGGTAACGTTGTACTGACTCCTACTATCCTACGTGACTCTCAAGCATACTGTGCAGAGAAGTTTGGTATCGCACCTAACGCTCTAAACTTCGTATTCCACGGTGGTTCTGGTTCTTCTGAAGCAGAAATTCAAGAGTCTATCGGTTACGGTGTTATCAAAATGAACATCGATACTGATACACAGTGGGCTACTTGGGATGGTATCCGTACTTACTCTGCTGAAAACTTTGATTTCCTACAAGGTCAAATCGGTAACCCAACTGGCGAAGCTGCGCCAAACAAGAAGTACTACGATCCACGCGTATGGCTACGTGCTGGTCAAGCTTCAATGGTTGCTCGTCTTGAGAAAGCATTTGCTGACCTTAACGCTATCGACGTACTATAATTCTTTGAATTTAAGTACTCTTTAAGTTTTAAAAAACCCGCTCATTGAGCGGGTTTTTTTATGCGTGACAAAAACTTGTATTAAATATGTGAAAAACCTAGCCTACGGTAAATAAATTTCGTAGTCTTTTAGTTATCGGTATTTGTGTTTATTGGTAAGTGTTATTAATTCAAATGCTTACATAAATATGGCTTTGCAATCTGTCAAAGATAGGATATCGTGCCGAAAAACTAAACTTGGTTTAGTTTCTAAAAAAGGACTAGTCTTTAATTTGCTTTTAACACAGTAACTTAACAGGATTTGAACTGTTTTTTTGTTGAGCAGGTTTGGCTTAAGGCAGTTTAGTTTAAAGTATATTACATAGAGGATACACATTATGGCTGATAGTTCGACAGCGACTGATACCCCAATGGTGGATGGTTTGTCTCTTGCAAATCAGTGGTTAACAAATAATTCAGATCTCTTTATCCAATACGGCGTAAATATCATTTCAGCATTGGTTATCCTATTTATTGGTAACCTGATTGTGAAAGCGGTAGCCAATAGTATCTCTAAGGTTCTTGAGAAAAAGGATATGGATAGAGCCGTTATAGAGTTTATCCATGGTTTAGTTCGTTACTTATTGTTTGTTATTGTTCTTATTGCTGCACTTGGTCGCTTAGGGGTTCAAACAGCATCTGTGGTAGCGGTTATTGGTGCTGCTGGTTTAGCGGTAGGTCTTGCACTGCAAGGTTCACTGTCTAACTTTGCGGCAGGTGTCCTTATTGTTGCCTTCCGTCCATTTAAGTCAGGCGACTATGTAGAAATTGGTGGTGTAGCGGGTTCGGTTGATTCGATTCAAATCTTCCAAACCGTCCTTACAACACCCGATAATAAAATGGTCGTAGTACCTAACGGTAGTGTTATCGGTAGCCCAATTACCAACTATTCACGCCACACAACGCGTCGAATTGATTTGATGATAGGCGTCTCTTACAAGGCCGATCTTCAGAAAACAAAAGCGTTGCTGACTAAGATCTGTGAGTCTGATGAACGTGTGTTGAAAGAGCCAGGTGTACTAGTTGGTGTGCATACACTTGCTGACTCTTCCGTTAACTTTGTGGTTCGCCCATGGGTGAACACTGCTGACTATTGGGGGGTTTATTTCGACCTTATGCAAGCGATCAAAGAAGGCTTGGATAATGAAGGTATCGAAATCCCATTCCCGCAAATGGATGTACATATGAATAAAGTAGAAGCTTAAATTAAGGCTCTCTTTGATACGATTAATAAAAAACGAGGCTGAGCCTCGTTTTTTTATATTTGAATAATAGTGTTGTCCAGTTTGCTGAGTAAAATGGGTAATGATGATCCTGCAAAGCCGATAGTGATGGTTGGCTCTCCGGGGGTATAAAGTATTTCTTCACATTGATAGAGTTGTTGGTCGACGACGATTGGAATATCACTTGGTATCACAAATGGGCATACCGCTCCTGGCACACAATGCGTTTGACTTATCATTTCTTCATCGCTACAAACGGATGGACGTTTTCCTAACACCTGCTTTAGCTTTTTACTGTCTAAGCGTTTATCTTTATCGGTAAGATACAGTGCAAAACCGCCCCCCTTTAATTTTAAAAACAAACTCTTACTGTGTGTTCCTGTCCACCCTAGTCGTTTTGCAACGATCAGATCGGTTTCGAAATCTAAAATGGGTTCGTGTTGCCATTCATTGAACTCAATACCTGCATTTTTTAATAGGGAAATGTTGTGCTGATAGATGTTGTCTAACGTGGTCATGATGAGTTCCTTACCAGTATTTTTCGGCCAATTCTTGTGTGAGTAAAAAAGCGATAACAAACATCATGATCGCAACCACAATATCAATGCTTTTCTTAACATTCGGTTGCGAGAGTGTTGGGCCTAGCTTCGCAGCTCCTAATGATAACGAGTAAAACCAGACGAATGAAGCTAAGATCGTCCCAACCGCAAAGGCAAGTCTGTCATTGCCTTCAAACTGTCCGCCAATGGATCCAAGAATTACCACGGTATCCAGATATAAGTGTGGGTTTAATACGGTTACCGCCAAAGCACCTAAGATGACGGTTCGTTTACCACGAGCCACGATCTCCCTCTTTGATTCATCACCGGTATGCCCTCTGAAAGCACTTCTAAGCGATAACAAGCCATACATTGTTAGAAAGGCAATACCACCTAATGTTACTGAAGTTAACAGTACTTCATTTTGCGATAAGATAGCACCACCACCAAAAATACCTAATGAGATAAACAGGGTATCGAGTAGGCTACAGATTGTCGCAGTCGTTAAGTGATGGTTACGTTTTATCCCTTGATTTAGGACGTACGCGTTCTGTGCACCAATCGGGATAATCATGCTTGCCCCTAAGCCAAAACCTTGTAATAAAACCCAAAAACTCATTTTAATCTCCACTTATTTAACGATATTCACAGACTATGGGGCGAAGATACCCCGACTATTTAAATAAGTATAATTAATGATTTTAATCCATTATTAGAGTTGCTAATGTAATGGTGAATTAGCTTAAAAAGGAAGCAAATTGATGCGTGGATTGGATTATAAATGGATAGAAGCTCTGGATGCCGTTGTGAAACAACGTAGCTTTGAGAGAGCTGCTGAGCAGTTATATATCTCCCAGTCAGCAGTGTCTCAGCGTATCAAGCAGCTAGAAAAGTGGTTAGCTCAGCCGGCTCTCGTGAGAGAAAGCCCACCAAGGCCAACACCGGCCGGAAGAAAGTTGCTGGGCTTGTACCGGCGGGTTCGATTATTAGAGCACGAGCTTGTGCCTGAGTTAATGAATGAAGACGTTACTCAGCCACTATCGATCTCCATTGCTACTAATGCTGATAGCTTGGCGACATGGTTACTGCCAGCTCTATCTGATGTGATGAAGTCTCGTAACGTTGAGTTGAACCTCGCGATTCATGGTGAGTCTAGAACCCTTGATAAGATCAAAAGTGGTGAGGTTGCTGGGGCGATCAGTTTGGAGTCTCAAGCTCTTCCGGGTTGTAGTGCCGACTATCTTGGTAGGATGGACTATGTCTGTGTGGCTAGTTCTGATTTCCATGACCGCTATTTCTCCGAGGGAGTGAGTTACACAACACTCAGTAAAGCCCCGGCGGTTTCGTATGATCAGTACGATGATCTGCATAAAAAGTTTCTGCATGATCATTTTAATGTGCCAAGAGACAGTATCATTAACCATACGGTCGGTAGCTCGGAAGCGTTCGTACGTTTAGCGTTGTCGGGCGTTGCCTACTGTCTGATTCCTCGATTACAGATCATCGATGAGCTAGAATCAGGAGCTCTTATTGATATTACGCCTGGCTTTCTGTTGTCTTATCGCATCTATTGGCACCATTGGCAGCTAGAGAGTGGAGTCCTAAAAGAGATATCTCAAGCGATATTGAGTTTTGCTCACAATCACTTACCTCAGTAAATCGTTGCTTTTTCAAGCGTCAAAGTTCTGTTAGAAGTGCGTATCTGAATTGGCTAAACTGCAAATTGCTCTATGATGAAAGTATATTTTTTTAGCATAGGTCTATCTCATGAAGTTTGTACCAAAGATGTTAGCAACGTCTCTTACTTTCACTGCAATATTGAGCGTTGTTAGTTTTCCATCCTTAGCGGGCTCTCCATCCTTTCCGCATATTTCAACGACCGGTTATGGTGAAGTGATCGCGAAACCCGATATGGCGACATTCTCTGTGAGAGTTGTTGAATCGACAATGACCGCGGAACAGGCTAAAAATACTGTTGATACAGTGGTGACGAGTTTCTTAAATAAACTTCATAAAGCGGGAGTCGAAGAAGCGAGCGTCCATAGTTCGAACTTGTATTTGTCGCCTCAATACCACTACCCGAAAGGTGGCAAACCTGAATTAGTTGGCTACCGAGCCTCACGTAATGTGACGGTTCAAGTGACTAAGCTCGCGAATCTCAATGAGTACATGGATATCGCCATTGGAGAGGGTATTAATCAGATTGATAACATCCAGCTTCAAGTTCGCGACCAAGCTAAGTATCAAGAGCAAGCGCGCTTAGCAGCCATTAAAGATGCAACAACAAAAGCGAAATCATTAGCGAATGGTTTTGAGCGTAAGCTCGGTGACGTATGGCGTATAGACTACAACGCACAACCTTCTCAGCCTGTGTTAATGCGTTCAATGGCAATGGATGCAAGAACGGAATCAAACTCTTATGAAGATTCAACGATCACGATCCGCGATCGTGTGGATGTGATTTACCATATAGAAGAGTGATGAGGTCATTATCGCAGCTTTTAGATCATGATGATCTTATTACCTATGATAGGCTAAATGCAAAAAGGCTCTCATCATGAGAGCCTTTTTATGCCTATTGAATTCGATGATTAGTGCAGCAAGCGTGCTCGAATGGTGCCTTCGATCTCTTTCAGTTTAAGCAGAGCTTCTTCTGATCGATCGGCTTCTACATCAATCACCACGTATCCCATATCAGCAGTCGTTTGCAAGTATTGACCTGCAATGTTGATCCCTTCTTCAGCGAAGATGGTATTGATTTGAGTCAGAATACCAGGGCGGTTTTCGTGGATGTGTAGCAAGCGAGATGTGCCAGTATGCAGTGGTAGCGATACTTCAGGGAAGTTAACACTCGATAGCGTAGACCCGTTATCAGAGTATTTTGCGAGTTTACCTGCCACTTCGACACCAATATTCTCTTGTGCTTCTTGAGTTGAACCACCCACGTGAGGCGTTAGGATCACATTGTCGAATTGCATTAATGGAGACTCGAATGGGTCAGCATTGGTTTTTGGTTCTGTTGGAAAAACATCGATCGCCGCACCAGAAAGGTGGCCAGATTCCAGAGCACCACATAGAGCAGGAATATCGACGACCGTGCCGCGTGCTGCATTAATAAAGATAGATCCAGGCTTCATGCGCTCGAACTCTTCTTTACCCATCATGTTTTTCGTTTCGTTGGTTTCAGGTACGTGGAAAGAGATCACGTCACACTTGTTCAGCAATTCTGTCATAGTATGAACTTGAGTTGCGTTACCTAGCGACAGTTTGTTTTCAATATCGTAGAAGTAAACACGCATACCAAGGTTTTCCGCAATAATACTCAGTTGAGTACCGATGTGGCCGTAACCAATAATACCTAGACGCTTACCACGAGCTTCGTTAGAGTTGTCGGCGCTTTTTTTCCAGATGCCACGGTGAGCAAGCGCGTTCTTTTCTGGAATGCCACGAAGTAGCAATAGAATCTGGCCAAGAACAAGCTCTGCAACGCTTCGAGTGTTTGAGAATGGGGCATTGAACACAGGGATACCGCGCTTTGCTGCCGCTTTAAGGTTGACTTGGTTAGTACCAATACAGAAACAGCCGATAGCAACCAATTTTTCAGCAGCATCAATAACGTCTTGGGAAAGGTTCGTGCGAGAACGAATACCGATGAAATGAGCATCTTTAACCGCTTCAAGAAGTTCTTCTTCAGGTAGCGAGCCTTTATGGTACTCAATGTTTGTGTAACCGGCGGCTTGCAATACTTCTACAGAAGAAGGGTGAAGACCTTCCAGAAGTAGAATCTTAATCTTTTCTTTTTCCAATGAAACTTTAGCCATTATTCTCGTCCTTAAAATGGGAAGGTTGGGCAAATGCGGCGCACGTGCTGCAAAATGGCAGAAAGGGGAAGCAAATTCACCATTTTGTTGGGAGACAAACGTTTCCTTGTGCGTCTTCTGAAC
>NZ_JAKJSY010000051.1:0-34927 GCF_050337445.1 Vibrio minamisatsumaniensis
GCAGTAGGGATGTTACAGATATAAGAATAGGCGTTCTTTTTGTTTTTGTGTAATAAAATTGTAAAATTTAGACATAAAAAAAAGCCCGTCTAAAACGGGCGAATAGTCACAGATGCATTACACAAAAGTGGATGCTGATGTTACTCAGTGGATTCACTTGTACTGATTTGCCTATAGGTTCGTCAGTAAAGTTACCATAACGCAAATTGCATGGTGTGACTACTTATGCCCTTATCTTGACTAAAAAATCATTGATCATACGCTTTTATTACGACGACATTCACACGAAAAATGTATTGAATGAAAAGTTTAGATCAAGTTTGCGAGCGAAAGGATCATCGACTGATGGCCGCCACAATGGGTGTGCAGAGTGCCATAAGATCACCGGGAGCTAGAGCGATACCTGCCATTCGCTCGCCGGAGCTAATGGTAACGGTGGTGTTGTTTTGAATTGAAGGGTCAAAAATGATCGGCATATGCCTCTTTAGCGCAATGGGGCCGACACATCCGACTTGAAAACCGGTAATGGATTCAACATCTTTTAGTGATACGCAGGTCATTCGGCGGCAATTGAGCACTGAGCGCACTTTCTTAGGATCGATAGAACGATCACCGGCGGTACAGGCTAACGCATATTGGTTACCCATATCCTTGAGTAGGATGCACTTCACCATTTGAGAGGCGTCAATGCCTCGCTCTTGCGCGGTCTCTTCGATGCTGGTGGTTGGCTTGCTTTGTATCAGCAGGCGATAGTCCACCTGCTGTTGATCCAGCCATTGTGTAATCAGAGTTTCCACGCGGTTACTCGTCGTTGAGGCTGTAAGGTAATGGCAGAATATTCCATGCTTGATCAGGTTGTGCAGTCAATCGAAGCTGGACATCGTCATCAAGGTTGTTTGGCAGTACCATCAAACCAACCGCTTGGTTATCAGCAAATTGATAGACGTTTAATAGTCGGCCTGCGCCACGCCAGTTCTCACCGACACTGCGCTCCAGTTCAATTGTATTTTCTAGAGGCAATGCTTCTGCTGTCGTCCCGGAAACAATGCGCATCTCACGTTTGTTGATGCCCCGATACTTGGCACGAGCAACGGTTTCTTGACCTGTGTAACAGCCTTTTGAAAAGCTGATACCGCCAATCGCTTGCAGGTTAAGCGCTTGAGGGATGTGCTCGTTTTGCTCTGCTTTCGTTACGTTAGGCTGAGCATCAAGAATTTCATGATACTGCCAAAGCGCTTCCGATACTTTAGCTGCTGAGCTGCTCGATACTAAGGTTGCAGCAGCTTGTTCGGTAATGAGCAGTGCCCAACGATTATCCGAAACTTTAACCGCAGTACCACCAGAGAGTGCTCGCACGTTAGCTTGGCTTTCTGAAATAGAGTCAATGTATTGATCCGCTGAAGGGCCCATCACACCGATAACAACGTCAGACGTTTGCTCAATATCCACTTTAGAGAACACGGCGTATTTTTTGATTTCAACTAACTCTCGTTCAATCGCAGATTTAGGCTGCATGAGAGCGTAGCCGCCATTGTGATGGAACAGGCGGAAGATACTCCATACCTTTCCTTTCGCGTCACAGTGTGCGCCTAATGTGGATTCATCATTAGGAAGAGTCACGACGTCACACGTTACTTGACCTTGCAGGTATGATTTTTTGTCATCGCCTATCATGGTAATAGCACTCCAATCTGATACGTGTGTCATCATCAGTTCTGGAAGCGATTCATTTTGCGTATGAGCAAGTGGCTGAAATGTGTTTTTCCAATCCATTTTATCTTTCCTAAGCATTTTAGTTAGTCCTATGTTAATCCGGTTCTGTTTCTTTGTCAGCCTAGGTTTTTTGTGAGCTTAGATAGGGACTGTGACTCACACAGTAGTTGCGGAGCGTATGACTTGGTACACTCAGAGAAAGAGAAATTATAGGTGAGGATAGCCAATGTACACCGTAGAGCAGAAAGCACGAATTAAATGGGGTTGCCGTCGTGGCATGTTAGAGCTTGATGTCGTTATCATGCCATTTTTTGAAGAGTGTTTTGATTCATTGCAAGAGCAGGAACAGCGCGACTTTGTTTCTCTATTAGAGTGTGATGACCCAGATCTGTTTACTTGGGTAATGGGACATGGGCGCAGTGAAAATCTAGGCCATGCTTCAATGGTTGATAAAATTGTTGCACATAACCTCAGCAAGGTTCGTTAAGCTTCAGCTTACCCCTTCATATTCCGCATTATGTACAAAAGGCACGCTTTTTGGGTGCCTTTTGTTTTCCATCGTCCTGTCTTCTATCCCTCTGGCGGCTAGTCTCTATTGTTTAGCGCTGTTGATCAATTTGTTCCAAACCAATCATGCGATTCTAAACAGTGCCCATGGGTGTTTTGATTACAAAGAAGATGGTGAGATCAGGCTGAATAACCGAACTTACCGACTCAAGTCCGTTGATAAGATCTGGGCGCAGTTCTTCGTTAAATTGCAGTTTGAATGCGGGCACTCGGTATTGCTTTGGCGAGACAGTTGCCGTGAGGGAGAATATCGACACTTTTTGGCGCATTTGCAAAGAGAGCGATAAATAAAGAAAAAGGAGCACTCGGCTCCTTTTCGTTTCATGACTTGTCGCGATTGGCTAATGTGCCTAGTTGCGGTTAGCGCTTCTCTGGCGTCAAAATCGTTGGGCCACTGTCTTCTGCAAGTTCAGGGTAATCCAATGTGTAGTGAAGGCCGCGGCTCTCTTTGCGTTGCATCGCACAGCGAACCATTAGCTCAGCCACTTGCAGCAAGTTACGCAGTTCTAACAGGTTGTTCGAAACCTTGAAATAGCTGTAGTACTCATGAGTTTCTTGCTGCAGCATCTGAATTCGACGTAATGCACGTTCTAGTCGTTTATCGGTTCGTACAATGCCCATGTAATCCCACATGAATAGGCGTAGCTCATGCCAGTTATGCTGGATAATCACTTCTTCATCACTGTTGGTGACTTGGCTTTCATCCCATGCAGGAAGTTCAGCACAAAGTTGAGATTGTTCGATGTTCTCTACGATGTGTTTCGCAGCTGACCACGCGTAAACCACACATTCTAGCAGTGAGTTTGATGCCATACGGTTTGCACCGTGTAGGCCGGTATAACTTACTTCACCAATCGCGTAGAGGTTTTGCAGATCCGTTTGACCGTCTTTATTGACCATGACGCCACCACAAGTGTAGTGAGCGGCAGGCACGATAGGGATTGGCTCTTTGGTCATATCGATGCCCAAGTCCATCAAGCGAGTGTGGATCATCGGGAAATGCGTCGTGATGAACTCTTCAGGCTTGTGACTGATATCAACATACATGCAGTCTGCACCTAGTCGCTTCATTTCGAAGTCGATTGCACGAGCAACCACATCACGTGGAGCCAGTTCACCGCGTTCATCAAAGTCCTTCATGAAACGAGAACCGTCTGGGCGGCGTAGGTATGCACCTTCACCACGCAGTGCTTCCGTTAGTAGGAAGTTACGTGCTTCTGGGTGGAATAAGCAAGTCGGGTGGAACTGGTTGAACTCAAGGTTTGCCACACGACAACCTGCACGCCAAGCGATAGCAATCCCATCCCCTGAAGAGACGTCTGGGTTAGAGGTGTATTGGTAAACTTTTGAAGCGCCGCCTGTTGCGAGTACAACAAATTTTGCGCGCACGGTTTCAACGTGTTCTTGGTTACGGTTCCAAATATAGGCACCAATAACTTTGTCTTTCGAGCCGCCAATCTTATCTTCAGTGATCAAATCCAGCGCATTGTGGCGCTCGAAAATCTCGATGTTTGGGTGATTGTTGACGTTATCTTGTAGTGAGGTTTGCATCGCCATGCCAGTGGCATCGGCAGCGTGCAGAATTCTGCGGTGACTGTGGCCCCCCTCACGAGTGAGGTGATATTTGGGTTGGCCTTCGGTGCTGTTCTCATCTTTATCAAATGGAACCCCCCCATCAATTAGCCATTGCACACACTCTTTCGCATTTTCAGCAATGAATTGAACGGTATCTTCTTCGCATAATCCAGCTCCAGCAATTTGAGTGTCTTCTACATGAGACTCAATACTGTCCGACTCATCGAATACCGCGGCGATACCACCTTGTGCGTAATACGTCGATCCTTCGCTGCGTGGTCCTTTGCTTAATACAATTACTTTTGCATGTTCAGCTACACGTAAGGCTAATGACAAGCCTGCCGCACCACTCCCTACCACTAATACATCACACTGATGTTCACGGTTTGCGTTCATAAAACTTATTCAATCCCAGGCTATAGTCGAGTTGTCCACTCTCAATTGACTTTGTCTTGTTCTAGGCGTTGCAGTAAGAATGTTATAGTCTTCTAATAGTCACCCTAAAACACTACGCAAAATCAAGATATAGACAGCTATCTAGAAATATTTAATTGCTCAATACCGTTGCTTTTGCTCAAATTGCCCTAAATGTATAGGGACATCTATTTTTATTACATCACATTGTGAAACAATAATGGCAAATAATTTTAAGAAAGTTGAACTTTCGGTATTTGGCTCAGTCACAATAATGCTCTTGTAGACGGTGGTGTCAATATTACATTTCTCATAATTAGTACCCATATCTGTGAAGGTAAGGGTGATAACAATAGGAGTACCCGCTCGAATGAACGAGCAGCTAACCGATCAAGTGCTGATTGAGCGAGTTCAGAGTGGAGATAAGCAGGCATTTAACTTATTAGTGGTTAAGTATCAAAACAAAGTCTGTAATCTTATCTCTCGATACGTGAATAATTCCGGTGATGTACCTGATGTAGCACAAGAAGCTTTTATTAAAGCTTACCGCGCGATCCCTAACTTTCGTGGCGAGAGTGCCTTCTATACATGGTTATACCGAATTGCCGTGAATACCGCTAAAAATCATATCGTAGCCCAGAGCCGCAGGCCGCCTGCGACGGATGTCGATGCAGAAGATGCTGAATATTACGAAACAGGCAGTGCATTAAAAGAAATATCGAACCCTGAGAACTTAACGTTGTCAAAAGAATTGAAACAAGTCGTTTTTGGAGCGATAGAAGCGTTACCTGAAGACTTGAAAACTGCAATGACATTGCGAGAGCTCGAAGGTTTGAGCTACGAAGAGATTGCAGAAGTAATGGATTGCCCTGTAGGAACCGTACGTTCGCGTATTTTCCGAGCTCGAGAAGCGGTGGAAAAGAAAATTAAACCTCTTTTACAACGCTAAACTTGTAATAATTATGGTGAAAATAATGGCTGATAAAGAAAAGCTTTCGGCACTCATGGATGGTGAAACGGTCGATAAAGCTCTCATTGTAGATCTCGAATCGGATCAAGAAAGCATGGATATCTGGCAGAGTTATCATTTAATTGGGGATGTCATGCGTGGTGATACGCCAGAAACTCCAGAATGGAACATTGCTCTCAATGTCGCTGCAGCGCTTGATAATGAACCAGTACATGGTTCAATGTGGAATCAGCATCAAGTCAATGTTGAGCCTACTGTCGCCCCTATCGAAGAGCAGCCTAAACCTCAACAAGCGAAGCGTCAGCTACCAGCTTGGTTACAACAGTTTGGACAGGTTGCTGTTGCTGCGTGTGTCTCATTAGTGGTTGTTTTAGGTGTTCAGCAATACGGTGGCAATGACCCCGCAACACCAGAGCAATTACCTGTGCTGCAAACCATTCCATTTTCAGGGTCTGCTGAACCGGTGAGCTTGACACGAGACTCTATCGAGAAGCCTACATCTGAAGCGAATTTGCAAGAACAACGCAAACGCGTTCATGCATTGTTAGAAGATTATGAGCTACAGCTAAGACTAAACAGCAATGCATCGGCGACACAAGATGCACATCTAGAATCGGACATTGAATGAAGAAAATCCTGGTCAGTGCACTGACACTGCTCAGTTTGATATCTCCAACAGCCTTTGCAGAGGAAACCACTGCAAAGGCGTTGTTGCATCAAATGAGCGAGGCCAGTCGGCATCTAAATTATGAACTCTCTTACATATTGATAAAGAAGAACAGCATTGAGCCTTTGCTTTATCGTCATGCAGTAAACAACGACCAACAACTTGCACACCTCGTTTACTTAAGCGGTCCTGTCCGTGAAGTCATTCGACGTGGTAACGAAGTGAGCTACATTGAGCCGGGTACTGAGCCATTTACCATTGAATCTGGTAGCATGGTTGCCCCTGTCATTCCGATGATTAATCGAGATGTCGACGCTCTCAAACAATACTACGATTTCGTAAAAGTTGGTCGCTCTCGTGAAGCGGGTAGCACGGCGCAGGTGTTACGCATCGTGCCGAAAGATGGCCTTCGTTACTCTTATGTGGTTTGGGTAGATGAAAAAACGAACCTTCCTTTACGCGCTGATCTTTTAGACCGTGATGGTGAAGTTTTGGAGCAGTACCGTACAATATCTTACGTGGTGAACGATAAAATTGCGGAGGCGATGGGCGGGTTAAACCAAGCAAAACTGCCGAAAGTTTTGTCGTTACCAGAAGGCTTGGTCAGTGAAACTAATTGGCAAGCGTCTTGGGTTCCTGAAGGGTTTCAGTCAAAAGAGCTCAGTCGTTACCAAATAGCGGCGACCAACCAAATGGTCGAAAGTCAGCTTTTCAGTGATGGACTGTTCAGTTTTTCGGTGTACATCGCTGATAAAGACGAGCATTCATTGAGGGGCCAGTTGGTTCGTCAAGGACGCAGAACCTTACATAGTTTAGTCATTGGTGACAAAGAAATCTCTGTGGTTGGTGATATTCCACCGGCAACGGCAAAGCGCATTGCTCAATCCGTCACGTTTAACCATTCGGTACCAGTGCAATGATGACCGCACTGGCAACGGTTAGCTCAGTCGAACAAAAAGGTAAACACTATTTTGTTCAACTGAGCTGTGAACAACAAACCAGTTGCAGTAGTTGCTCTTCTCAAAAAAGTTGCGGTACAGGTATTGTGACTAAGGCTGTTGGCAATAAGTCTCTGTTTTGGCAGTTGAAAACACAAAGCCTGGTGAGAGAAGGGCAAATCGTAGAGATAGGTTTCCCCGAAAAAAGCCTGCTTCAGTCGGCGGCCATTGTTTATCTGATCCCACTTTTCATGTTGATGATAGGTGCTGGTTTTGGGCAACTCTTATTACAACCCTTACTCGATGGGGGGGAAGGGGTGATTATACTCAGTGCTGCACTATTTACTGCTGGTGGTATTGCTTTAGCGAAGCGCTTAGCTAAACCCATGGAAGATAAATCCAAGCAGGAAGTCGTCTTGATTCGAATTCTAGGTGAGCCTCTCGTCTAATTTATGATGCGTCTTGCCCTTAAATTGGGTAGAATCTGCCAACTTGATTGAAATGCCGCCACCAATGCAGAATACAAATTGGAAGCATGGCGGTTTTCTTATTATCCCTATTCAAAGAGTTTAGTCACACCAAGCCTATGAAGCACATTCGTAATTTTTCGATAATCGCCCACATCGACCACGGTAAGTCGACCCTTTCTGACCGCTTAATCCAAGTTTGTGGAGGGTTAAGTGAACGTGAGATGGCAGCTCAAGTCCTCGATTCTATGGATATAGAACGCGAGCGTGGTATTACCATTAAAGCGCAAAGTGTGACTTTGGATTACAAAGCTAAAGATGGTGAAACTTACCAACTTAACTTTATCGATACTCCTGGACACGTAGACTTCTCTTACGAAGTCTCTCGCTCTCTCGCTGCTTGTGAAGGCGCGCTACTTGTCGTGGATGCTGGCCAAGGTGTTGAAGCGCAAACTCTAGCAAACTGTTACACCGCGATAGAAATGGAGCTGGAAGTCGTGCCAATCTTGAACAAGATTGACCTGCCAGCGGCTGAACCTGAGCGTGTAGCTGAAGAAATCGAAGAGATCGTTGGTATCGATGCGATGGAAGCGACGCGCTGTTCTGCAAAAACTGGTTTAGGTGTTGACGACGTTCTTGAAAACATCGTAACAGCTATCCCACCACCGGAAGGTGATCCAGAAGCGCCACTACAAGCGCTGATCATCGACTCTTGGTTTGATAACTACCTTGGTGTCGTTTCTTTGGTTCGTATTAAAAACGGTAAGCTGAAGAAGAACGACAAGATTAAAGTGATGTCGACAGGCCAAGTTTGGGGGGTTGACCGTCTCGGTATCTTCACACCTAAGCAAATCGACACAACGGAGCTAGATACTGGCGAAGTTGGTTGGGTTGTTTGTGGTATTAAAGACATTCTTGGCGCCCCGGTTGGTGATACGTTGACGCTGGCGAAAGGCGGCTGTACAGAACGTCTACCTGGCTTCCAAAAAGTGAAACCTCAGGTGTATGCGGGTCTATTCCCAGTATCGTCTGATGATTATGAAAACTTCCGTGACGCACTCGGTAAATTAAGCCTTAACGATGCATCACTGTTCTACGAACCAGAAAGTTCAGCAGCACTTGGTTTTGGTTTCCGTTGTGGCTTCTTAGGAATGCTTCACATGGAAATCATTCAAGAGCGTTTAGAGCGTGAATACGACCTAGACCTAATCACGACGGCACCAACCGTAGTGTATGAAGTTGTTAAAACAGATAAAACGGTTTTGTACGTTGATAGCCCGGCTAAATTGCCAGCAATTAATGATATAGAGGAAATTCGTGAGCCTATCGCTCGTTGTAATATCCTGGTTCCGTCTGACTACTTAGGTAACGTGATCACCTTGTGTGTAGAAAAACGTGGTGTTCAAGTTGATATGGTTTACCACGGTAAACAAGTCGCTGTGACATACGACCTACCAATGGCCGAGGTGGTTCTAGACTTCTTCGACCGTTTGAAGTCAACCTCACGTGGCTATGCATCATTGGATTACAACTTCCAACGCTTTGAAATGTCTAAGATGGTTCGTGTCGACGTATTGCTGAATGGTGAAACGGTTGATGCATTGGCGATCATTACTCATAAAGACATCGCACAGTCTCGTGGTCGTCTACTGGTTGAGAAGATGAAAGAGTTCATCCCTCGTCAAATGTTTGATATCGCGATTCAAGCCGCAATTGGTAACCACATCATTGCTCGTTCGACAGTGAAACAACTGCGTAAGAACGTGATTGCGAAGTGTTACGGTGGTGATATCAGTCGTAAGAAGAAACTTCTTAAGAAACAAAAAGAAGGTAAGAAGCGCATGAAGCAGATCGGTAACGTTGAACTGCCTCAAGAAGCGTTCCTTGCAATCCTTCACGTTGGAAAAGACTAGGTTTCAATCGTACTAACTGTTTACAAAATTGGATAAGCAGTGAGTGAGCATGGTTGAAGCACATTAGAAATATTAAGCAGAGTGAAAGAGTTATGCTCTTTCACTTTCGTTATTTTTAAAGAAATGAAATTTAAGGGATATCAATGGCTAATACATTTTCGCTTATCTTAGTGATCGTAACTCTAGTGACCGGCATTGTATGGGCGTTGGAAAAGTTTGTGTGGGCGAAGAAGCGCCAGCAAAAGCTTGCTGACGTTGAAGCACAATCAAATGGCCTAGATGCTGAAACCAGTGCAAAAGTTACGGCTCAGCCTTGGTGGGTTGAAAATAGTGTGTCCATTTTCCCAGTCATAGCCTTTGTTTTGATTTTACGTTCATTCATCTATGAACCGTTTCAAATTCCGTCAGGCTCAATGATGCCAACACTGTTAGTGGGTGACTTTATCTTAGTTGAGAAGTACGCGTACGGACTAAAAGATCCGGTATGGCAGACTCAATTGGTGGATATAGGCAAGCCAGAACGTGGCGATTCCATTGTATTTAAGTATCCCCCTCAACCGAGTATCGACTACATTAAACGTGTTGTTGGTATGCCTGGTGATACCATTCGTTACAGTAACAAAGAGATCTGTATTCAAGCTAAAGGGACAAGCCACTGTGAAACCGTGAAGCTCAATCATGTTGAAGAGAGCCCATTCATCCAAGATGGTGTGCCTTTGATTCAGATGAAAGAGCAGCTCGGAGACGTGGAACATCAGATTCTAGTGAACCCATTACGCCGCGATCGTGTTCAAGCATATCAGCCTCGTCATGGTGTCAATGAGTGGATCGTTCCAGAAGGCGAGTACTTTGTTATGGGGGATAACCGTGACAACAGTGCAGACAGTCGTTACTGGGGCTTTGTCCCTGAAGCAAACCTTGTTGGTAAGGCCGTTGCTATTTGGATCAGTTTTGAATTCGAACGCGGTACTGACAGTATACTTCCAGCATGGATTCCTACTGGTGTGCGTTTTAATCGCATCGGTGGGATTCATTAATCGATCACATACTACATCGAGAGAGCATGAATTCTCCAATTGATAAACTAGAGAGAAAGATTGGCTATCAGTTCAATGATGCCGATCTTATCCATTTGGCGCTGACTCATCGCAGCGCCGCGGGTAAACATAACGAACGTCTTGAGTTTCTGGGCGATTCAATTTTAAGTTTTGTTATCGCGGATGATCTTTACCACCGTTTTCCTAAGGTAAATGAAGGTGATATGAGCCGCATGCGTGCAACTTTAGTGCGTGGTCATACATTGGCAGAACTAGGTCGTGAATTCGAACTAGGAGATTACTTAAAATTAGGTCCAGGTGAGTTGAAAAGTGGCGGTTTCCGTCGTGATTCTATTCTAGCGGATGCTGTTGAAGCGATTATCGGTGCTGTCTATTTAGATAGTGATACTGAGATGGTGCGCAGTATTATTTTAAGCTGGTACCAATCTCGCCTAGATGCAATTCAGCCTGGTGTCTCTCAAAAAGATCCCAAAACTCGTTTACAAGAGTTTTTACAAGGTCGAAGAAATCCCCTGCCTGTCTACACAGTGACTAATATTAAAGGTGAAGCACATAACCAAGAGTTTACGGTTGAGTGTGAAGTGGCAGGTGTGGATAAACCTGTTATCGGTAAAGGCACTAGCCGCCGCAAGGCAGAACAAGCGGCTGCTGAAACAGCATTAGAGCAACTAAGCAATGTCTGATAACAATCAAGATTTCGATATCGATGCATTCTTTTCATCGGATAGCAAAAAAACGGGATTACCGGAAAACCAACACTGTGGCTTTATCGCTATCGTGGGTCGACCAAACGTAGGTAAATCGACGCTTCTGAACCATATTTTGGGTCAGAAAATCTCGATCACATCACGTAAACCTCAGACGACACGCCACCGTATTATGGGCGTAGAAACTGAAGGTGATTACCAAGCGATCTACGTTGATACTCCTGGACTTCATATCGAAGAAAAGCGTGCAATCAACCGTTTGATGAACCGTGCGGCGAACAGCTCACTGAGCGATGTAAACCTAGTATTTTTCCTTGTTGACGGTACTCACTGGACTGACGACGATGAAATGGTACTGAACAAGCTGAGAAAAACAGATTTCCCAGTGGTCCTTTGTATTAACAAGGTAGACAACGTTCAAGACCGTACTGACGTGATGCAGCACATGATGGAAGTGTCTAAGAAGATGGACTTCCTTGATGTTGTACCAATCTCGGCGAAGCAAGGTAAGAATATCGATGTACTGCGTAAGCACGTGCGTAACGCTTTACCTAAAGCGACGCATCACTTCCCTGAAGAGTACGTAACGGATCGTTCACAGCGCTTTATGGCCTCTGAAATCATCCGTGAAAAACTGATGCGATTCACAGGCGAAGAGCTACCTTACTCAGTAACGGTTGAGATCGAGCGTTTCGATTACAACCCAGATAACGATGGCTTCCACATCAATGCTTTGATTCTTGTTGAACGTACTGGTCAGAAGAAGATGGTGATTGGTAAAGCGGGCGAGAAGATCAAAACGATTGGTCGTGAAGCGCGTATCGACATGGAAGAACTGTTCGGTCGTAAGGTTTACCTAGAGACTTGGGTTAAAGTTAAGTCTGGTTGGGCTGATGATGAGCGTGCACTTCGCTCGTTAGGCTACATCGACGATCTATAATATATTGAACGTCACTTTCTGAGATTAAGAAAGTTGAACTGAATATAATTTCAAGAGAGAGTGCGAACTCTCTCTTTTTGTATCGGTAAGAAGGGTAAGTGATTGAGCGAAGGGCTACAGCGATGCTTTGTGTTGCACCGTCGACCATACAGTGAGTCGAGCCTAATTCTGGACGTCTTCAGTGAAGAGTACGGAAGGGTGACGTTGATGTCTAAAGGTGCAAGGAGTAAGCGTTCTAATTTGAAAGGGGCATTGCAACCTTTTACGCCGCTACTGCTTAAGTGGTCTGGCAATGGTTCAATGAAAACGTTACGCCAAGCCGAACCCATCAGCTTGGGGCTTCCTCTTGCCGGTATTAATCTGTATTCCGCTATGTATGTCAATGAGCTAGTTGGCCGTGTGTTGATGGCTGAAGTGGCCATGCCCGCATTTTTTCACGACTATCTTCATGCTTTAACCGAACTCGCTCATAATGAGAACCCTGAGCCAGCGCTACGTCGTTTTGAATTGGCTCTACTTTCCGCTATGGGGTATGGCGTCGACTTTTTGCATTGTGCTGGTACTGGTGAAGCGATCGATCCAAGTATGACTTATCGCTATCGAGAGCAGAAAGGTTTCATCGCTTCTGTACGTCGAGATAACCTGACATTTATGGGCGATGAACTTATCGCAATTAGTGAACGTAGGTTTATCACTAAAGAGCAGTTAAAAGCAGCAAAACGCTTTACACGCATAGCCTTAAAGCCGTATCTTGGCGGCAAACCATTAAAAAGTAGAGAGCTATTTATGCCAACAATAGCCCTCTCTAGAGCACGGAGTATTGGAAAATGAGCTCAATCCTTTTAGGCGTTAATATCGACCATATTGCTACACTACGTAATGCACGTGGTACTAAATACCCAGATCCAGTACACGCAGCTGAAATTGCTGAACGTGCGGGTGCTGATGGCATTACCATTCACCTGCGCGAAGATCGCCGTCATATTGTTGATCGCGATGTACGTATTCTTGCTGAGACAATCCAGACTCGCATGAACTTAGAGATGGCAGTGACCGACGAGATGGTGCAAATTGCACTCGATACTAATCCTGAGTTCGTTTGTCTAGTTCCAGAAAAGCGCGAAGAGCTGACCACAGAAGGCGGCTTGGACGTGGTTGGTCAACTTGAAAAGATCAAAGCAGCGACGGAAAAACTGTCGGCTGCAGGTATCAAAGTATCTCTGTTTATCGATGCAGATCGTGAGCAAATCGACGCAGCAAAAGCGTGTGGCGCACCGTTCATTGAACTGCATACTGGTCATTACGCTGATGCGAAAACAGAAGAAGATCAGCAAGATGAGCTTAAAAAGATTGCTGCAGGCGCAAGCTACGCGGACGATCTTGGTATCACAGTGAATGCGGGTCATGGTCTGACTTATCATAACGTAGCGCCGATTGCGGCACTTCCTGAGATTTACGAGTTGAACATCGGTCACTCGATCATGGGACGCGCAGTCTTTGATGGTTTGAATAAAGCCGTTGCAGACATGAAAGCCGTGATGGAAACAGCACGCAACAACGCTTAATTTTCTAGACAGTAAGCGTTAAGTCGTAAGCGACTAATTAGTAGAGTTAATAGATAGAAGCTTGGTAGTAGGGTAAACATGGCTGTTGTTGGATTAGGTACAGATATCGCAGAAATCGAACGTGTTGAAAAGGCGCTGTCACGAAGTGGCGACGCTTTTGCTCAGCGTATTTTGACCGACTCTGAGTTTGAAGTATTTCAGCAACTGAAGCAAAAAGGACGTTACCTTGCAAAACGCTTTGCTGCCAAAGAAGCGGCCTCTAAGGCGTTGGGCACGGGTATCGCGCTTGGTGTGACCTTTCACGATTTCGAAATTTCAAACGATGAGCATGGCAAGCCCGTTCTAAGCCTACATAAAAAGGCGCGTGAAATCGCAGAAGCGAGTGGTACAAAGTCGATTCATCTGACTATTTCCGATGAGCGCCATTATGCGGTGGCGACGGTACTACTCGAGTCATAAATAGATTACCGTTACTCTATAATCTAGTGCTGTAGGTTCTAGACAGAAAAAAGCAGAGCTTATGAGCTCTGCTTTTTTATTGGTGGGAAACCGTCGAACGAATAGATGAGAGTAACAAGTACTCGCTAGGTCTTGGCGGATTTCAAGTAATGAATCGCGGTTGCTTGAACCTTATCTAATTCATCCTGAAGTTCGAAAAGCTCCGGTTCGATGTCTTCAACAGAAGTGCCAGAACGCAACTCGCGTTCTATCGTTGCACATACCGATTTTAGCCTTGGCACACCACTGTATGAGCTGCTGCCATGCATCTTGTGGATGATGTGTATCAGTTGCTCAACGGGGTAATCACTGTCTTCTATTGCTTTGTCTGCGGCCTCATAAACCTCAGGGATGAAATCTACGAGCATCTGCAACATGTCTCGGGCAAGATCTTCTTTATTGGCGGCTTGCTTCAATGCGGCTTGCCAATCAATGATGATGTCTTTATGCACGCTGGTTTCTGTTTCTGAAACCTGACTATTATGGATTTCAGTGGAAACGGCAGGATGATCTGGGTCTATCTTTTCGATGTGTTCAACTTTAGAGAGTGGGCTCCAGTGAATCAATACTTGCTGCAAGACATGCTCTTCGATTGGCTTGGTTAAGTAGTCATCCATGCCCGCGTCAAGCAGTCGGTCACGTTCACCAATCATCGCATGGGCGGTAACGGCTATTACAGGTGTATTCGCATGGTTCGGCAGTTTCTTAATGTTCTGACAAGCCGTCACCCCATCCATTTGTGGCATTTGAATATCCATAAAAATGATATCAAATGGTATTTCGGTCGCTTTGTCTATTGCCTGCTGACCACTGGTACAACTGATGACAGTTTCGACACGCTCTTTGAGTAGTGCGGTGATCAGCTTAAGGTTGGCTGGGTTATCATCGACCGCCAATACCGTAAGCGGAAGCTTCTCTTCGGAATGTGTTTCAATCGCAGGTGCAATTAAGGTTGGTGCTTGGTTAGACACCAACGTTTGCAGTAGTTTCTTACGAGATAGAGGCTTGGTAATGCATTGCACATCCACCTCTTTCATCAGTTGTTCACCGAGTGCCAGCTCAGTACTTGGCGTGCCAATAATTACGTTCTGAGCAATTTTTTTAGCACCAATCGCCCAACCACTTACGGTATCGAATTGGTAGTCTTGGTTTGCCGCAAGGTTAAGCAGGACGTAGTCATACGAGATTGACTCATCCGGCATCACCGAACGATAAGTGACGATCAAGCCTTCTTGAGTCAAGGTTTGCTGAGTAATTGAAGCCGCTTGCATGTTGGGTTCGATCAACAGTAACTGTTTATCTTGGAGACACTGAGTATCAATCAGTTCTGTCATCGGCATATCGGTGGTCGAAAGCCTTAATGTAAACCAGAACGTTGAACCTTGGTGTAGGCGACTAGTGAGGCTGATCTCTCCCCCCATTTGGCTAACAAGCTTCTGAGTGATAACCAAACCTAAGCCTGTACCGCCATAGCGACGAGAGATACTAGCATCGGCTTGGCTGAAGGCTTGGAATAGCTGGGCTTGTTGACGCTCAGAGATACCAATACCGGTATCTCTAACCATGAATTGTAGTTCGATGTTGTCTTCACTTTGTGAGCGAAGCTCAACGCTGATATCAATGTTGCCTCGCTCTGTAAACTTGATTGAATTGCCAACGAGGTTGGTTAGGATTTGTTGAATACGCAATGGATCGCCAACAACACCAGGTGGCACTTTCGGATCGATCTTAAGGGTCAGTTCTAGGCCTTTCTCATGAGCATTCGTTGCTTGAAGATTCACGACTTCCTCAAGACTCGCTTGTAACTCAAAAGGAATGTTTTCTAGGGCAAGCTTGCCGGCTTCCAGTTTCGAGAAGTCCAAGATATCGTTAATGATGCTCAGCAGATTGTTCGCCGAGCGTTCGATGGTTAGCAGGTAATCGGTTTGGCTGTTCGATAGGTGAGTCTTAAGCATTTGACGAGTAAAGCCAATCACCCCGTTGAGTGGCGTTCTCAGTTCGTGAGACATGTTTGCTAAGAATTCAGACTTAACACGTGCTGCTTCTTGTGCTCGTTTTTTTGCTATGTCTAGTTCGACGTTTTGAATTTCTAGTTGTTCAAGTGTTTCGCGCAGATCCGATGTCGCTTGATCGATACTGTGTTGCATCTCAACGTGATATTCAGATAACGATACTGCCATCGCGTTGATCCCGTTTTTGAGTGAGTCGAGCTCACCATGCATTTTACCTTCGATACGCACATCTAAATGACCTCGACGGATGCGGTCAACCATGTTTTTCATGTGTGTGATTGGTTGAGTGACATCGTGCATTAAACGGAAGGCAAAGACGGCCGAAAGGCCAAGTCCGAGAATAAGAACCAAGAAAGCAGAAAACACTTCTTGATACTGTTGTAACCGTAATGAAGACAGGTCGAGCTCAATCGCGATATAACCGATCGCCTGGTTAGCTTCAGATTGACCATTGGCTGAGTTGATGTACTGCCCTTCTGAAATGATAGGCGTCCGAAGAATCAGTGTATTATCGATGAGACTTGATGAGCTCAAGTGCGGTATTGGCTTATCTTTCGGGTAGGTCAGACTTTCAAAATTAGGGTGGAAGTTTGAGGTCACAAACAGCTCATGATGCTTATCAAATACCGCGATACTGCGCACCAGTTTGGAATTCTTTCGGTGTGCATAGCTAATCAGCTGACGAACAGACTCTCGACTTCCGAGCTTCATCCCTGATTCACTCGCAATCGCCAGTGGTTCAATGATACTCGTCCCTGTGTTAACCACCAGCCCTTCAAGGTCTTGATAGCGGTTAAATGAGAAAAATGCACTCAATAGCAACCCAATAATCAGGGTAGGAGCTAGAGTTAAGGTGATTACACGGGCTCTTAAGCCATATCTGTTCATGTTCTTTAATTACATCGAGGTCTGGATATGGGAAAATAACGCACACAAGGGCGGTTAAGTGAACGGTAAGCTTAATCAAAGCCGTGACGTTCGACAATGATTCCAAGGCATAATAGTGAGTCCTGGATACCAATTACTCATTAAAAGAGACATTAGGCACAAGTAATGGCACGTTTTTTCCAACCAAAAAAGAAAACTCAATTCGAGACAAAGCATCAATCGGTTTTGGTTGAGCGAATGGATCACAATGGCGCGGGCATCGCTTATCAGAAGAATAAGCCGGTTTTCATTGACGGTGCATTGCCTGGTGAGCAAGTGGTCATTCAGCTGACTGAAAGCAAGAGTAAATTTGCGCGAGCAAAACTCATCAAATTACTGAAGCCGAGTGAGCAGCGTTTAACGCCATTTTGTAAGCACTTTAATCAGTGCGGTGGTTGTCATCTTCAACACCTGAGTTACGCTTCTCAGGTGGAGCATAAATTGCAGTCTTTGACACACCTGATGAGCCAGTATCAAACGATTGATACTCAGCTAGCCCAACCTATTCTTGGTAATGAAACCGGTTATCGACGCCGCGCTCGTATCAGCCTATTTGTTGATAAGAAGACACAGCAGCTTCAATTCGGTTTCCGTAAGAAACAGAGTAAGATGATTGAGAACATCACTGACTGTGCCGTGCTGGATCCTCGCCTTAATGTATTGCTGCCAAAACTGAAAAATTTACTCAACACTTTCAACAACCTTACGTCTTTAGGACACGTTGAATTGGTGTTGGGCGATACTGGCCCGGTTATGGTGCTACGTCACCTTAAGCCTTTGCTTGAAAAAGATAAGCAAGTGTTGATTGCGTTAGCGAACGAAGAAGGCGCTACGCTGTACTCGATGCCTGAAACCGATAAGTTGGTTCGTTGGGTGGGTGATGCACCTTCTTATAGCGAAACTGGCGTGACGTTACCGTTTGAGCCAAACCACTTTATCCAAGTGAATCAGAAAGTGAACCAGCAGATGGTGGCTCAAGCGATTGAGTGGCTAGAGCCTCAAGCTGATGAGCGAGTGCTAGACCTGTTTTGTGGTCTAGGTAACTTCAGTTTACCTATCGCACAACAATCGGCGTTTGTGGTTGGTGTGGAAGGGGTGGATGAAATGGTTCAGCAAGCCACATCTAATGCAGCGTTAAATCAGTTAAGCAATGTAGCTTTTTATCAAGCGAACCTGGAAGAAGACTTATCTTTGCAAGCTTGGGCAAAAGAGAAATTCGATAAAATTCTACTTGACCCAGCACGAGCTGGAGCGAGTGGGATCGTGGATCAAGTTTCGACGTTAGGAGCGAAGCGCGTGGTTTATGTTTCCTGTAATCCTGCTACTCTAGCGAGAGACTCCGAGAGCTTAGAAAAGCAAGGCTATCGGTTAGCTAAGTTGGGTATGTTGGACATGTTCCCTTATACTAGTCATCTCGAGTCGATGGCACTCTTTATTAAGGCTTAGAAGCCCTTCAACAAGGTTTGAGTGACATGTAAAGGTACAGGGTAGCCGCCTGTGCTGATATCAATATGAGTCGAACTAACTTGGAATCAGTTAGTCATATTGAGTTGGGTATAAACATAATAACTAGGAAGACATGATGGTTGCGGTACGAAGCGCACATTTAAACCCAAGCGAACAGTTTGAGCTAGACAGTTGGATTGCGTCACTGAATCAAGATGCAAAAACCTCAAATAAACTGAATAAAGTTTATCGTCACTGTGAAGAGCTATTAAAAGATCATGAGCAAGCGTCGCTCTTGCTTTGGCGTGGTCGAGAGATGATCGAAATTTTGGTCACCTTGTCCATGGACCGTGCAACATTAGTCGCCGCACAACTCTTCCCCGTGGTATCAAGTGGCGTTTTTGAACGCGAAGTATTCGAGGAAAGCTACGGTAAAGAAACCGTAAAATTGATTGATGGTGTTGAAGAAATGGCGGCCTTAGGGCAGCTCAACGTGACCATTGAAGGCAGTGCAGCCTCGGGACAAGTTGACAACGTTCGACGCATGTTGTTGGCAATGGTGGATGATTTTCGCTGCGTGGTCATCAAACTTGCGGAGCGAATCTGTAACCTCATTGAGGTAAAAAAGGCCCCTGATGCTGTGCGCCGCGCAGCCGCTAAAGAGTGCTCTAACATCTATGCGCCTCTTGCAAACCGTTTAGGCATTGGCCAGCTTAAGTGGGAAATCGAAGATTACGCATTTCGCTATCAACAGTCAGATACCTACAAGCAGATTGCTAAACAACTGTCTGAGCGTCGTATCGTCCGCGAGCAATACATCACAGACTTCGTTGATGATTTAACGGAAGAGATGCTGCGTTCAAACATCAATGCAGAAGTCAGCGGACGACCAAAACACATCTACAGTATCTGGCGCAAAATGCAGAAAAAAGGCTTGGCCTTTGATGAGCTTTTTGACGTACGGGCGGTACGTATCATCGCTGATCAGCTTCAAGATTGTTATGCCGCCCTCGGTATCGTACACACCAAATATAAACACCTACCCAGTGAATTTGATGATTACGTGGCGAACCCTAAGCCAAACGGTTACCAATCGATTCATACTGTGGTTTTGGGTCCAGAAGGCAAGACCATTGAAATTCAGATCCGTACCAAGCAAATGCATGAAGACTCGGAGCTGGGCGTGGCTGCGCACTGGAAGTACAAAGAGGGCGCTTCAAGCGGACGCAGTGGTTACGACGAGAAAATCACTTGGTTGCGTAAACTTATCGATTGGCAAGAAGAGATGTCGGATTCTGGCGAGATGCTGGATGAAGTTCGCAGTCAAGTGTTTGATGACCGTGTTTATGCCTTTACACCACGCGGTGATGTGGTCGATCTGCCGATGGGTGCAACCCCATTGGATTTTGCTTACCATATTCACTCCATGGTTGGACACCGCTGTATTGGTGCTAAAGTCGCGGGACGTATCGTACCGTTTACTCATAAATTATCGATGGGCGATCAGGTTGAAATTATTACCCAGAAAGAACCGAACCCATCACGTGACTGGTTAAATCCAACCACAGGTTTTGTTCATTCGAGTCGGGCTCGTGCCAAAATTAACGCATGGTTCCGTGCTCAAAGCCGCGAGAAGAACCTAGAAGCTGGCCGAGATATCCTTGAAGTGGAACTCGCGAAAATCGGTGCAACGTTAAAAGATGCAGATCAATACGCACTGAGACGCTTTAACGTCAACACGCCTGACGAGCTCTATGCCGGTATCGGCAGTGGCGACTTGCGCATTAACCAAGTGGTTAATCACATCAATGCTTTGGTTAATAAACCGACAGCAGAAGAAGAAGACAAGAAAGCGCTAGAGAAATTGCTTGAGTCGGAAAATAAGCCAGCACAGCAAAGTCGTCCTAAGAAAGATGCAGTTGTGGTGGAAGGGGTTGATAATCTAATGACCCACTTGGCTCGTTGCTGTCAACCTATCCCGGGAGATGTAATCAAAGGTTACATCACTCAAGGTCGAGGCATCTCCGTGCATCGTGCTGATTGTGAGCAATTGGGTGAACTTAATTTGCACGCGCCAGAGCGTATTATTGATACAGTTTGGGGCAATGGTTTTGTCGGTTCTTACATTCTAACGTTACGTGTTGAAGCCTTAGAGCGTAATGGCTTGTTGAAAGATATCACCGCACTGTTCTCGAATGAAAAGATCAGTGTGACGACAATGAAGAGCCGTACTGACTATAAACGTCAGCTGTCGGTCATGGATTTTGACTTGGAATTGACCAATATTGAGGTTTTAAGTCGTGTGACCAGCCGAGTCGAGCAGATCAAAGATGTCATGAGCGTCAAGAGATTAGGATGATACCAAGTATCATCCTCGTCATTCCCTACAGTGAGGGACGAACGTGATAGGGAATCTCGCCAAGCGATTTGAGATCCCCAACTCGCTCATTCTTCGCTCTTGAGGATGACGGAAAGAATAGAAAGGTGAGTGGTTTTGGCTGCTCACCTTTTTTAGTTTCAACCGAAGTTTTAAATTTAAAAATCAAAGACAGTGAATAGGAAGAAAACGATGAATCACCCGATTGAACAACTTGAACAGATCATGACTAAGCTGCGCGATCCAGAAGGTGGCTGTCCTTGGGATTTGAAACAAAATTTTGAAACCATTGTGCCGCATACTATCGAAGAGACTTACGAAGTAGTGGATGCGATTCACAACAAAGACTGGCCGAACCTACAAGAAGAGTTGGGTGACTTGTTGTTTCAGGTGATTTTCTACAGCCAACTGGCGAAAGAGCAGGGGCTGTTTGAGTTCTCTGATGTGGTTGACGGCATCAATGAGAAGCTCACGCGCCGCCATCCGCATGTGTTTTCTGATACCGAGTTTGCGAACGATGAAGAAATCAATGCCAACTGGGAAGCTGAAAAAGCTAAAGAAAAGGCACAGGCAGGAAAAAATCAAGAAAGTATTCTAGACTCAATACCAAACTCTCTACCTGCACTTTCGCGTGCTACAAAAATTCAAAAACAGGTCGCGAAATATGGTTTCGATTGGGACTCTATTGGTCCAGTTGCGAACAAGGTTTTAGAGGAAGTTGATGAGGTGCTAGAGGAAGCACTTCAAGTGACGCCAAACGAAGATTTAGTGGAAGAAGAGTTGGGGGATTTACTGTTCGCGACGGTTAATTTGGTCCGTCATCTAGGTAAAAACCCAGAATTAGCTCTGGCAAAAGCCAATCTAAAGTTTTCACGTCGCTTTAAAGGTGTGGAGCAAATCGTCCGTCAACAAGATAGAGTTTTGACCGATTTTTCACTGCAACAGCTTGATTCCATGTGGGATGAAGTCAAAGTGGCGGAGAAAAGTTCAGCAAAGCTTTTATCATGAATTGATTTGAAGCAAAAAATAAAAAATAGCAGTGTGATAGATTTCACGTTGTGGCGATAAGGGGCTTCTGGTATATTTTCATCCCGTCCAGAAGTAATCCATTTCCCTCATTCAACCAATTTCAGGTTAAACATGACGACAAATTACATTTTTGTTACTGGCGGGGTTGTATCCTCTCTAGGTAAAGGTATTGCAGCAGCATCTCTTGCGGCTATTTTAGAAGCTCGTGGTCTTAAAGTGACTATGATGAAGCTTGACCCTTACATCAACGTTGATCCAGGCACAATGAGCCCGACTCAACACGGTGAAGTGTTCGTTACGGAAGATGGCGCTGAAACTGACCTTGACCTTGGTCACTATGAGCGATTCATTCGCACCAAAATGACTAAGCGTAACAATTTCACAGCTGGTCGTGTTTACTCAGACGTTCTAGCTAGAGAGCGTCGTGGTGATTACCTAGGTGCCACCATTCAGGTTATCCCACACATCACTAATGCTATAAAAGAACGTGTAATATCTGGCGCTAACGGTCACGATATCGCGATCGTTGAAGTGGGTGGTACGGTTGGTGATATCGAATCTCTACCATTCATGGAAGCGATTCGTCAGCTAGCCGTAGAACTAGGTCGTGAACGCGCAATGTTCATGCACCTGACTCTTGTTCCTTACCTAGCTGCTGCGGGCGAAGTGAAAACCAAGCCAACGCAACACTCTGTAAAAGAGTTGCTATCGATTGGTATTCAACCAGATATTCTCGTTTGCCGTTCAGACCGTAACATTCCGACAAATGAGCGTAAGAAAATTGCCTTGTTCTGTAATGTGCAAGAAAATGCCGTTATTTCTATGCGCGATGTTGACTCTATCTACAAGATCCCTCAGCTTATTAAAGCTCAAGGCACAGATGATCTTGTATGTAAGCGCTTCGGCATTACTGCTCCAGAAGCAGACTTGTCTGAATGGGAGCAAGTCATTTACGAAGAAGCAAACCCAACGGGTGAAGTGACGATTGGTATGGTTGGTAAGTACATTGAACTACCAGACGCATACAAATCAGTAAATGAAGCGCTAAAACACGCGGGCTTGAAAAATCGCCTAAGCGTTACTATTAAATACGTAGATTCACAAGACGTTGAGTCTCGTGGTGTCGAAATTTTAGAAGGCCTAGATGCAATCCTAGTTCCTGGTGGCTTTGGTGATCGTGGTGTTGAAGGTAAGATTCTTGCTGCTCAATACGCTCGTGAAAACAAAGTGCCGTACTTAGGTATCTGTCTAGGTATGCAAGTTGCACTTATCGAGTACGCTCGTAACGTTGCGAAAATGGAAGGGGCACACTCTTCTGAATTCTGTACTGAAACTAAGTACCCAGTTGTAGGTCTTATCACTGAGTGGACTGATGGCGAAGGTAACGTTGAAGAGCGTACAGAAACATCTGACCTTGGCGGCACAATGCGTCTTGGATCACAGCTTTGTCACCTAGCAAAAGGGACGAAAGCTTATGAACTATACGGTAGCGCGACGATCCATGAACGTCACCGTCACCGTTACGAAGTGAACAACAATCTTCGTCCACAAATTGAAAAAGCGGGCCTAAAAGTATCGGGTCTATCTGCGGACAAGAAACTGGTTGAAGTTATTGAGAACCCGAACCACCCATGGTTCGTTGCTGCTCAATTCCACCCAGAGTTCACTTCAACACCTCGCGATGGTCACCCATTGTTTGCAGGTTTCGTAAAAGCAGCTGGTGAGTACCAGCGTGGCGAATTAGAGAAGTAAAAAATACAGGTAGCTGCGTAAGTTGTGCTGCTACCTTTAAATTTGACATTTATATATTCAACGAGAAGGAAACATTCAATGTCTAAGATCGTTAAAGTTCTAGGTCGTGAAATCATCGATTCACGTGGTAACCCAACTGTAGAAGCTGAAGTACACCTAGAAGGCGGTTTCGTCGGTATGGCTGCTGCTCCATCTGGTGCATCAACTGGTTCACGTGAAGCTCTTGAGCTACGTGACGGCGACAAATCACGTTTCCTAGGTAAAGGTGTTCTTAAAGCGATTGAAGCTGTAAACGGCCCAATTGCTGAAGCACTAGTTGGCAAAGATGCTAAAGACCAAGCTGCAATCGACGCAGTGATGATCGACCTTGACGCGACTGAAAACAAATCTAAGTTCGGTGCTAACGCAATCCTAGCGGTTTCTCTAGCAAACGCTAAAGCAGCAGCAGCAGCGAAAGGTATGCCTCTATACGAGCACATCGCTGAGCTAAACGGTACTGCTGGTCAGTTCTCTATGCCTCTACCAATGATGAACATCATCAACGGTGGTGAGCACGCAGATAACAACGTTGACATCCAAGAGTTCATGATCCAACCAGTTGGCGCTAAGACTCTTAAAGAAGGTCTACGTATCGGCGCTGAAGTATTCCACAACCTAGCTAAAGTTCTTAAGTCTAAAGGCTACAGCACTGCAGTTGGTGATGAAGGTGGTTTCGCTCCAAACCTTAAGTCTAACGCTGAAGCTCTAGAAGTTATCGCAGAAGCTGTTGCTGCTGCTGGTTACGAACTAGGTAAAGACGTGACTCTAGCTATGGACTGTGCAGCATCTGAGTTCTTCGACAAAGAAGCTGGCATCTACAACATGAAAGGCGAAGGTAAAACGTTCACTTCTGAAGAGTTCAACCACTACCTAGCTGAGCTAGCGAGCAAGTTCCCAATCGTTTCTATCGAAGATGGTCTAGACGAGTCTGATTGGGCTGGCTTCAAGCACCAAACTGAACTACTAGGTGACAAACTTCAACTAGTAGGTGACGATCTATTCGTTACAAACACTAAGATTCTTGCTGAAGGTATCGAGAAAGGCGTAGCTAACTCTATCCTTATCAAGTTCAACCAAATCGGTTCTCTAACAGAGACTCTAGCTGCAATCAAGATGGCTAAAGACGCAGGTTACACAGCAGTAATCTCTCACCGTTCTGGCGAAACTGAAGATGCAACTATCGCTGATCTAGCGGTAGGTACAGCTGCAGGTCAAATCAAAACTGGTTCTATGAGCCGTTCTGACCGTGTTGCTAAGTACAACCAACTAATCCGTATCGAAGAAGCTCTAGGTTCTAAAGCGCCTTTCAACGGTCTTAAAGAAGTTAAAGGTCAATAATCTCTCGTAGATTATTAATCTAAGCTTTGAATGCCTCGCTTATGCGGGGCATTTTTTTGCCTAAAATTCATCATTCCATAGAGCGACGAAGGAGATAGTAGGGAATCTCCTCAAAAATTCGGCTCGCTTTAAGAGATCCCCAACTCATTCGTCCCTCATTCTTGAGGATGACAGTATTGGTTTCGTCATTCCCTAGGCTGACGAAGGAAGGAATAGGAAATCTCATCACGGGTTTCGAATTACAATAATTTCCCGACTAATTAATTCCCTTTCACCACACATCTCGCACCACTAGGCGCATTATGGTATATATGTCCCTTACTCCAGTTCCTTATTTTTCAATCGGCGAAAGGTGTTATGCGAATTTTTGCTTTAGTACTATTTTTAGTGTTGGGTTGGCTACAACATACACTGTGGATCGGCAAAAATGGTATCTCTGACTATTACGGTGTGAGCAACGAAATTCAAGTTCAACAACAAGTAAATGAAAAACTGAACATTCGAAATGCTGAGATGTTCGCGGAGATCGACGATCTACGCCAAGGCCTAGATGCGATTGAAGAGCGTGCGCGTCATGAGCTTGGTATGGTCAAAGATGGCGAAACGTTTTATCGCATTATTGGTGAGGAATCCGATTAATGTCGACTCAACTTCAAAGTGTGATTGCCGTTGTACCTGCGGCGGGTGTGGGTAGCCGAATGAAGGCAGACCGCCCTAAGCAATACCTTAAAATCCACGGCAAAACAATTTTAGAGCACACCGTTGAGAAATTAATATCTCACCCACAAGTCTCTCAAGTTGTGATTGCGATCAGTGATGATGACCCGTATTACCCTGAGCTAGCACTTAACCTGAACTCACAAGTGCTCAGAGTGTCAGGTGGAAGTGAGCGAGCGGACTCAGTACTCTCTGCTTTAAACTATATTGCTGAGCAACAGCTCGGTGATTGGGTGATGGTTCACGATGCTGCAAGACCTTGTGTTCAGCTAAGTGATATCGATAAGTTGATTTCAGGTGCGATGAACCATGATGTAGGGGCTATTTTGGCCGCTCCCGTTCGTGACACGATGAAGCGAGGTGCCCAAGGGCAGATTGAGCAGACCGTTGACCGAGCCGATTTATGGCATGCTCTTACGCCACAAATGTTTCGTAGTAAACCGTTACGTAATGCCTTGAGTCAAGCGTTAGCGCAAGGGGTTTCGATTACCGATGAAGCCTCAGCCTTTGAGTGGAAAGGCTTATCACCGGCACTGGTTGCTGGGCGTTCAGATAATTTTAAAATTACTCAGCCGGAAGATTTGGCTTTGGCTGAGTTTTATTTAAGTCAGAATAAGGAATAGTGATGATTCGTATTGGCCATGGCTTTGATGTACATAAGTTTGGTGGTGAAGGCCCGGTAATCATTGGGGGAGTCAGTATCCCTTACGAGCAAGGTCTTATTGCACACTCAGACGGTGATGTTGCCCTTCATGCGTTGTGTGACGCTCTATTGGGGGCCATTGCTGCGGGGGATATTGGTCGTCATTTCCCTGATACCGATGATGAATGGAAAGGTGCGAATAGTCGTGAACTACTGAAAGATGTTTACCGTCGAGTAAAAGAACAAGGTTACGTGATTGGTAATGCTGATATTACTATCATGGCGCAAGCTCCAAAGATGGCACCTCATATAGACGCTATGTGCCAAGCGATTGCTCAAGACCTAGAAACCAGCATCAGCAATGTGAATGTAAAAGCGACGACCACTGAGCGTTTAGGTTTTACAGGTCGCAAAGAGGGCATCGCATGTGAAGCGGTGGTCCTAATTACTAAAAGTGCGTAAGCACCAACACGAAAAGAACAGCATGTCAGATATTTTATCTTCATTGGCTTACCTAAATGGTAAACCAACTGCGAAAGCAAAACTAAAAGCAAAAGCCGAACACTTTGTCGTCAATGAAGACTTAGGTTTTGAGTTTACAGGTGAAGGCGAACACCTAATGGTTCGTATTCGTAAAACTGGTGAAAACACGAGTTTCGTCGCAAACGAACTGGCTAAAGCTTGCGGTGTTAAGTCGAAAGACGTCAGCTGGGCAGGTTTAAAAGACCGTCACGCGGTGACTGAGCAGTGGTTGAGTGTACACCTACCGAAAGGTGAGCCTGACTTTTCAGCTTTCTTAGCACAGTACCCAAGCATTGAGATCTTGGCGACAGCGCGTCACAACAAAAAGTTACGTCCGGGTGATTTAGTTGGCAACCAATTCGAGCTGACTTTGTCTGAAGTTACGGATTGCGATGATGTGATCAAGCGTTTAGAAAAAGTTGCACAAGTCGGCGTACCAAATTACTTCGGTGCTCAACGCTTTGGTAATGAAGGTAATAATTTATCTGAAGCTCGTCGTTGGGGGCGTGAAAACGTTCGCACGCGCAATCAAAATAAGCGCAGTTTGTATCTCTCTGCGGCTCGTTCTTGGATCTACAACTTAATCCTCTCCGATCGAATTGAGCAAGATGCGTTTGCATCGGTATTGGTTGGCGATATTGTTGTGAAAGACGGTGCTCAAATCGCGGTTACGGCAGGCAATATTGAAACGGTAAACCAAGACGTCGCGAATGGCTCGGCATCGGTTACTGTTGCTTTGGCGGGGGATAATATCTTGCCAACGACTGATGAGTCTCAAGCGTTAGAGCAAAAACATCTTGATTCTGAACCTGATTTAATGGCGCTGATTCGCGGTAACCGCATGCGCCATGACCGCCGTGAAGCATCGTTAAAACCAACCGATCTAACTTGGGAAGTGAATGAAGATAGTGTCACTCTTAAGTTCTCTCTAGACGCAGGCTGTTTCGCAACCGCTATCGTTCGTGAGTTGGTTGAAGAAGTGCAAGTAGAAAGAACTTACGAGCAATGATGCTTCTGCTTGGATCCGGGTCACTTGATATTGGCATTTAAGTGGCTTGGTATGGGAACAAAAGAAAGGATACAAGATGAAGATTTTACTCAGCAATGATGATGGTGTGCACGCTCAAGGTATTCATGAGTTGGCGAATGAGCTACGTGATCTTGCTGAAGTTATCATTGTGGCCCCTGACCGTAATCGCTCGGGTGCGTCAAATTCATTAACTTTAGAGCAGCCTCTGCGTGTTCAAGCGATTGCTGAAAATACCTATTCAGTACAAGGAACGCCGACCGACTGTGTGCATTTTGCGTTAAACGAACTGCTAAAGAATGATATGCCTGATCTGGTTTTAACGGGCATTAATCACGGTGCAAACTTGGGTGATGACGTGCTTTATTCGGGTACAGTAGCAGCCGCAATGGAAGGTCACTTTCTTGGTGTTCAATCGGTCGCGTTTTCTCTGGTGGGAAAAAAACATTTTAAGACAGCGGCAGCGATTGCTCGTCGTATTGTCGAACAACATTTAGCAAATCCAATCCCGACCAATCGCTTGTTAAACGTAAACGTTCCTGATTTAGCCTTAGAACAACTGTCCGGTACTCAGGTGACTCGCCTAGGTGCTCGTCACCACGCTGAAGATATGATTAAGCAAAAAGACCCGCGTGGTCATGATATCTATTGGCTCGGTCCTCCAGGCAAAGAGCAAGATGCCGGTGAAGGCACCGATTTTTACGCGATTGAGCATGGCTTTGTGTCAGTAACACCGTTACAGGTCGATCTGACGGCACATGAGTCGCTGGGTGCGATGGCAACATGGTTAGGAGAGAAGTAAGTGAGTAATCCGCACGCTGAGCGTTTAATTACTTTTCTGATTGAAAATGGTATTCAGGATCAAAAGGTTCTTGATGCGATCTACCAACTGCCGAGAGAGTGCTTTTTATCACAGGCGATGTATCACCAAGCTTATGATAATAACGCACTTCCCATCGGACATGGGCAGACAATCTCTCAGCCGTATATTGTTGCTAAAATGACGGCGTTACTTGAATTGAAACAAGAGAGTCATGTGTTAGAAATTGGTACTGGTTCAGGCTATCAAACTGCGGTATTGGCTCAACTTGTTAATCATGTTTATTCGGTTGAAAGAATAAAGTCGCTACAATGGGATGCCAAACGTAGGTTAAAGCAACTCGATTTCTACAATGTTTCAACCAAGCACGGTGATGGCTGGCAAGGGTGGTCTTCAAAAGCCCCTTTTGATGCGATTATTGTCACCGCGGCTGCAGAGTCGATTCCGCAAGCGCTTCTGCAACAGCTTAAAGATGGCGGCCGTTTATTAATTCCAGTCGGTGATGATGAACAACAGTTGTTGAAAATTGTTCGTCACGGTGATGAGTTTTTATCGAGTGTTATCGAGGAGGTCAGATTTGTGCCTCTTGTTCCTGGTGAGTTGGCTTAATAAAAACGAATGGTGTGGGTGGATAGAAAGTCAATGCGTTCAAAGTTATTAAAAGGAAGTCGTTTACTGCTGAGCTTGGCACTTGCCGGATGCACAGCACATTCACCTGCCCCCGTTTCTGGACTCAACAAGAGTTACTCATCGACTGACCGAGGCAGTTATCGTGGTAGCTACTATGAAGTAAAAAAAGGCGATACCCTTTACTTTATCGCTTATGTCACCAATAAAGATGTTAATGATTTGATTCGTTATAACAAGCTTTCTGCGCCTTATACTATTCACCCTGGGCAGAAGCTTAATTTATGGCACCCAACTTACAATGCTCCCGCATATGGTAAGTCAACGGTCGCGGTCGCAGCAGTTACTACTCCTATTCACGGAACAACAGCAAGTAAATCTAAAACGACTGTACAAAGGAATAAAACGTCTAAACCATCACCAACTCAAGCTAAGACAGGTGCGGTTAAAAAACACCCACCAAAGAAGGTTGAACAATCTAAATCAAAAGTGTATGTTAGTTCTAAAGGTAAACAAAATGTTAAACCACCTGCCAAGCCAGCAAGTGATAAAATATCCAAATGGTTATGGCCAACGAAAGGGAGAGTAATCAAGAATTTCTCTGTAGGTGAACAAGGAAATAAAGGCATAGACATAGCAGGACAGCGAGGTCAGCCAATAGTATCTACTGCAGGGGGAACGGTTGTTTATTCGGGTAATGCACTACGAGGTTACGGCAATCTAGTGATTGTGAAGCACAATGATAATTACTTAAGTGCATACGCGCATAACGATCGACTATTAGTATCTGAAGGACAAAGTGTGAAAGCAGGGCAGAAGATTGCAACAATGGGAAGCTCTGGAGCCAGCAGTGTTAGGCTGCACTTTGAGATTCGTTACCAAGGTAAGTCTGTTAATCCAAAACGATATTTACCTTAAATACAATATGTAAAAATGACGTATTGTATGAAGTGACATAGTCATTTAGCGACATATGAAGTTGTAATGTCATGCTAATTTCGCCAGGGGGAGGCGTTATGAGTATAAGCAATGCAGTAACTAAACAAGAGTTTGATCTTGACCAAGTAACCACGGAACCGGCAAAACTTGGAAAAGCAAAACAACAAACAGTCACTAAGAAAACCGAAGCGAAAGAAGACGCTGAAGTTACGTCTAAAAGTTTAGATGCCACTCAACTCTACTTAGGCGAAATCGGTTTCTCACCACTGCTAACCGCTGAAGAAGAAGTGTTATACGCACGTCGAGCTTTACGCGGTGATGAAGCAGCACGTAAACGCATGATCGAAAGTAACCTGCGTTTGGTGGTCAAAATTTCACGTCGTTACAGTAACCGAGGCCTTGCGCTTCTTGATTTAATCGAAGAAGGCAACTTAGGTTTAATTCGCGCCGTTGAGAAATTTGATCCTGAGCGTGGTTTCCGCTTTTCGACTTACGCAACGTGGTGGATCCGTCAAACCATCGAACGTGCTTTAATGAATCAGACTCGCACTATCCGTTTACCAATCCATGTTGTGAAAGAGCTGAACATTTACCTGCGTACCGCAAGAGAGTTATCTCAAAAACTTGACCATGAACCAACCGCTGAAGAGATCGCTTTTAAACTGGATAAGCCGGTGGGTGATGTCAGTAAGATGCTCCGTTTAAACGAAAGAGTAAGCTCTGTTGATACGCCAATTGGTGGTGACGGTGAGAAAGCGCTACTGGATATTATTCCAGATGTTAACAACTCTGATCCTGAGGTTTCCACTCAAGAGAGCGATATCAACAATTCGTTGATTTTTTGGCTTGATGAGCTTAACCCTAAGCAGAAAGAGGTGCTTGCACGTCGTTTTGGATTACTGGGCTATGAGCCGTCAACATTAGAAGAAGTTGGTCGTGAAATCAGTCTGACTCGTGAACGTGTTCGCCAAATCCAAGTCGAAGGTCTGCGTCGCCTACGTGAAATTTTAATCAAGCAAGGCCTGAATATGGAGAATCTGTTCAACGTAGAAAATGCTTAAATGATGTTGCTTTGAATTGAAGACAAATAAACGCTGACTTAAAGTCAGCGTTTTTTTGTTTGTGGCTTTGGTATTTTATGCCGCTTAATCAAAAAGACAGCACAAAACAGCAACAAGCGACTTGGAAAGGAAAAGGGACTAAAGCAGTTTCTTCAATCGGTAAAGTTCTTCTAATGCTTGGCGAGGGGTCAGATCATCAGGATCAACATTCGCTAGTGCCAGTTCCACTTCACTTGGTTCTGGGATCAGGCTCAGTTGGTTTGCGATATCAACGCCGCTTGGCTTTGAGGTTTGAGAGTCGATACTCAATGCTTCTAACTGAGTTAGCTTAGCACGAGCGTTTTTGATCACCGCTTTCGGTACGCCGGCTAATCCAGCTACCGCTAGGCCGTAAGATTTACTTGCCGCGCCTTCTTGAACTGCGTGCATAAAGGCAATGCTGTCGCCGTGTTCAACGGCGTCCAAATGCACGTTGGCCAGTGTTGGAAGCTGGTTTGGTAACTCGGTTAGTTCAAAGTAGTGCGTGGCAAACAGCGTCATCGCATTGATCTGATTTGCTAGCCATTCTGCGCTTGCCCAAGCCAGAGACAGGCCATCATAAGTACTGGTGCCGCGACCTATCTCATCCATTAACACAAGACTATTAGGCGTTGCATTGTGCAGAATATTTGCGGTTTCTGTCATCTCTACCATGAAGGTAGAACGACCTGAAGCCAAATCATCGGATGCGCCAATACGCGTAAAGATGCGGTCTATCGAACCAATGGTCGCGCTTTCTGCTGGTACATAACAACCGATATGAGCCATTAGTGCAATGAGCGCAGTCTGACGCATGTAGGTCGACTTACCCCCCATGTTTGGACCCGTGATGATCAGCATTTTACGTTGATCATTAAGGTCAATAGGGTTCGCAATAAAAGGTTCATCCATCACCTGTTCAACCACTGGGTGACGCCCCGCCTGAATGTGTACGCCAGCAGATTCTGTCATTGTTGGGCGACAGTAATCCAACGTATCAGCACGTTCAGCCAAGTTTTGTAGCACATCAAGCTGTGATACGGAAGAAGCGATGTTTTGCAGTCGCTCTAGATAAGGCAGTAGCAGATCAAACAACTCTTCCCACAACTGCTTCTCGATAGCCAGCGCTTTCGACTTAGAGTTAAGCACTTTATCTTCGTGCTCTTTTAGCTCAGGAATGATGTAACGTTCGGCGTTTTTCAGCGTTTGGCGGCGAACATAGTGTGGCGGCACAAGATGACTCTGCCCGCGGCTGACTTGAATAAAGAAACCGTGTACGTTGTTGTAGCCGACTTTTAATGTGTCGATACCGTGACGTTCACGTTCTTCTTTTTCAAGCTTATCCAGAAACTCGGTAGCACCTGCTGCTAGGTCACGCCATTCATCTAATTCTGCATTGTAGCCTTCTGCTATTACGCCACCATCGCGAATCACCACCGGTGGGTTCTCTTTGATCGCACGTTCAAGCAGTTGTGAAACTTCATCGACAGGAGAGGCATACTGAGCAAGCTGAGTCAGGTATGGGTGCTTAAGCTGGGTCAGTGTTTCAGCAAGCTCTGGTAAGTATTCCATTGCTTGGCGAAGTCGTGCCATATCACGTGGGCGTGCAGAACGAAGTGCAAGGCGAGCAAGAATACGTTCGATATCACCGATCTGTTTTAACGTTGGTTGTAGCTCTGCAAATAGAGCCAGATCTTTCATTTCACCAATCGCATCTAGGCGTTGATTCAGTGCTGAGATATTGCGCATTGGTTGATGCAACCAACGCTTAAGCATACGGCTGCCCATAGCGGTTGCCGTATGATCGAGTATTTCTGCTAAGGTGTTATCTGTGCCGCCACTCAAATTTTGGGTGATTTCTAGATTACGACGAGTAGCCGCATCAAGGATCACTGAGTGATCTTGCTTATCCATCGTCAGTGAGCGGATGTGTGGAAGAGCCGTACGTTGGGTGTCTTTTACATATTGAATCAAACAACCAGCCGCGCATAACCCAAGTTTGGCATCTTCAACGCCAAAGCCGACAAGATCACGAGTGCCAAACTGTTGGTTGAGCTGTTGCTTTGCTGTCTCTAATTCAAATTCCCATATAGGGCGGCGGCGATTACCATTACGGCTTGCCATTAGATTTACGGGCTCAAAATCTTCAGGGAACAGTAGCTCACGAGGTGAAGTTCTTTGTAGCTCTGCTGCCATCGCTTCTTCGGTTGCAGGTTCGCATAGCTGGAATCTGCCGGAAGTAATATCCAGTGTCGCGTAACCAAACTGGCCATTTTTGTGGTAAATAGCAGCAATCAGGTTATCAATACGCTCAGAAAGTAATGCTTCGTCAGTTACGGTTCCTGGAGTCACGATACGTACGACAGCGCGCTCCACCGGGCCTTTTGAAGTGGCGGGATTACCGATCTGCTCACAAATCGCTACGGATTCGCCTAGCTGCACTAACTTTGCAAGGTACCCTTCAACAGCATGGTATGGAACGCCAGCCATAGGAATCGGCTCACCATTTGATGAACCACGCTTAGTCAGTGAAATATCAAGGAATTGAGAGGCTTTTTTTGCATCATCGTAGAAAAGCTCGTAGAAATCTCCCATGCGGTAGAACAGCAAAATATCTGGATTTTCTGCTTTGAGTTTTAGGTACTGCTGCATCATAGGTGTATGCGCTGCTTTTATGTCTTTGTTTTTAGTGGTTTCTTTTTGCATTAAGTTACTTTAAATCAATGAGTTATGAATTTTTGGGATCTTCAACAAGTCCCACTAAGTATCAAAGGATTTCACTACAGCGCGATCATTAGTGTAGGTAAAAGTATAGTTTTTTTATTTCTTATACTAGATAATACAATCGCCGCACAATATTGCGATAAGGGACCCCGATAAATGGCTGAGAAGAAGAATATCAAATCTATAACGAATAAGACAATTGAGGCGCTAACGGTTAAGAAAGGTGTCTTGTCTGATACTGGAGAAAACCGAGGGCTAAGAATAGCCCGTGGAAAGACGGGCAGGAAAACTTTTACCTATCGTTATAGAAGCCCAGAGTCAGGTGGTAAACTTGTACAGATTAAGCTAGGTACCTTCCCTGATATGTCACTTGAGCAAGCTCGCATTAAGCTTCGTGAAATGAAGGCCATAAGAGAGCGGGGAATATGTCCAAAGGCTGACTTAGAAAGGCAAGAACAAGAGCGGCGTAAGTTATTAAAGACTGAGCGTGTTAATAGCATTACTCTCAAAGATGTGATCGATCATTATTTAGAAAATTATATTCAAGACAGATTGACTTCTTCTGGTGGAGTGATCTCAGGAGCTCGTAAGGCAAAAGGACAAAAAGAAGTTAGACGAACCTTGTATGTTGATATTGTGTATGCGCCCCATAATCCCACGGGGCGTTTTAATTTCAGTGTGAGACGTTCCAAGGCAGAAGAGAGTTAATATCAGGCTCTGGCTTTGCCAGTTCTTTCATACATTTGACCATGTAATCGTAGAGTATCAGTCCGTTCGCTTTCGCCGTCTCGATGATGCTATACAGCAAAGCACTCGCATCAGCACCAAGCGGATTCGTCGAGAATAACCAATTTTTTCTGCCAATGACCAGCGATTTGATTGCGCGCTCTGCTCGGTTGTTGTCGATAGATAAATGC
>NZ_JAKJSY010000052.1:0-34796 GCF_050337445.1 Vibrio minamisatsumaniensis
ACAATACCCTCGCCTTTCGTAATCAGAGTACCACCTTCATTAGCAATGATTTTATCTAAATCAAATAATGAACCAATCGCCGCATTACCTAATCCAGCTTCAACGAATTTACAAACGGCGTCAATTTTTGGCCCCATAGAACCAGCAGGGAATGAAAATTCTGCTAAACCAGCAGGCGTTGCTTGCTTCATTTCTGCTTGGTCTTCTTTGCCATAGTTACGGAAAATCGACCCATCAGTTAGGATAATAAATAAGTCGGCATGGATTTTTTCAGCCAGTAATTCAGCCGTAAGGTCTTTGTCAATTACGCATTCGACGCCAGTACTCTTGCCTTGTTCAAGGCTCACGGGAATACCGCCGCCGCCACAAGCGATAACTAGGTTATTCGTATCTAGAAGTGTTTCAATTTGTTTAATTTCAACAATGCTTTTTGGCATAGGAGAAGGTACAACGCGACGGTAGTACTCGCCATCAGCTTTAAACTTCATCGTGCTTTGAGCCATTAACTCTTTAGCTCGTTGCTCTGTATATACAGGGCCAACAAATTTAGTCGGGTTAGCAAACGCAGGGTCTTTTTTGCATACTTCAGTTTGCGTGACTAGCGTCGCTACGTCTAATTCAGGGTCAATGTTTCTTAGCTCTTGTTGCAACATGTAGCCCACCATGCCACAGGTTTGAGATCCTAGTACATCCATTGGGTACGGGGTCGTCTCTGGCGAATATTCGTGATAAGCCGCGTTTTGCTCCATCAACAAACCCACTTGTGGGCCATTGCCATGAACGATAACAATCTCATGCTCGCGTGCAATCGCAGCGATACTCGCCGCTGATTTGATTATATTTTCACGTTGGTTCTCAGCCGTTAATGCTTGGCCTCTTGCTAAAAGAGCGTTACCGCCCAAAGCTAATACTATGCGCATGATAATGTCTCCGATCATTTGATAATGATTTTATTTTAAGTAGGGATTAACCGCTTGTTATTTACAATTTAATTCAAGATTACTAATAACAATGGTTATATTTTTTAATTACTATCAAGTAATTAACATGCTGAGATAGTATGGGAAAATAACTGTTCTAAATGTGATAGCTATCAAATTATCATTTCACTAGAAATGGCGTTGTGGAAATGGTCATTATTAGAATTCGATTAAATATCCATAAGATTGGATATAATCCAGTGGTGGACTCTTTTTTTGTATAAATGATTCGGCTTTAGTGAATATTATCTCAAACCATAAAATGAATAATTGTCTATTTTTATTTTAAATATGATGCTCAGATCGCATTAAGAACGTTAGGAAAGGTAAGGGGTCAAACTGAAATGGTGGGGCTTCTCTTCAGATGGTATCTGATAGCCAAATGAGAATTGCAGATAGTTAGCCACTTTCTAAGGCTCAACACTCAAGCGACACAAGGTGTTTTATTTCATCCAAAACCTCGGCGTTAGCAATCGCTCCGAGGTTTTCGACACTGTTGCCATTGATCACCTGTTTGACAGCCAACTCCACCAGTTTGCCAGAACGTGTTTTTGGTACGTCGCTGATCGCAAATACCTGGCTTGGCACATGCCTTGGTGAGCATGATGATTTGAGTTTACCTTTGATGACTGCCAGTAACTCATCATCTAGATCCACACCTTGCTGCAGTTGAACAAACAGCCATATCTGCTCGTTGCGGTCGATGTCTTTGCCGACGGCTATCGAATCAACAATGCCCTCAATGGTGTTCACTTGTTGATAGATTTCCGCGGTACCAATTCGCACGCCTCCAGGGTTGAGTGTGGTGTCGCCTCGCCCGTAGAACAGGTAGCCGCCATGTTCGCTCTGTGCGACTTCATCACCGTGATGCCACACATTATCAAACCTATCCCAATAGGTGCTGTGATAGCGCTCTCCGGTGTCATTCCAAAAGCCTGCGGGGAAGTTGGGTAGGGAGTTGGTGCATACTAGCTCGCCCCGTTCTTGATTGACCTTTTGGCCAGATGAATTGAACACCTTGATGTCGACGCCGAGCCCGGCCTGTTGGCACTCGCCGCGATACACAGGCGAGATAGGATTACCCAACACAAAACAGCCACAAATATCCGTACCACCAGAAATGGACGCTAAATGCAGATCTTGTTTGATGTGCTTGTAGACGTAATCGAACTGCTCAGGGTAGAGCACTGAACCCGTCGAGCACAGTGTTCTTAAGTGGGGAAGAGAGTGACTGTCGATCGGTGAGATTTCCGCTTTCTCAATCGCCTCTAGGTACTTGGCTGAGGTGCCAAATGTCGATACGTCAGCTCGCTGCGCTAAATCCCATAGCACGTTGGGTTGCGGATAAACCGGGCTACCATCAAAGATAACCAAACAAGCACCGCTGGAGAGTGCAGATATGTGCCAGTTCCACATCATCCAACCACAAGTGGTGTAGTAGAACACGCGATCGTTGGGCTTTATATCGCAATGAAGTTGATGCTCTTTTAGGTGGTTGATGGTAGTGCCACCGACAGAATGAACAATACACTTTGGTTTGCCTGTGGTACCGGAAGAGTAGAGCACAAACAGTGGTTCATTGAATCCGACACGAGTAAATCGCATAGATTGTGGTTGATAGTGATTGATGATGTTGGGCCAGCTTTGGGTCGACACATCATGTTTAACGTTGTTCTTCTCTAAATCACGAGTCGGTTTCAAATAATCGATCTGACACACCTGTTTTAGCGCGTTTAAGTGCTCGATGATTTCACGGTTCTTGTCCGTCATATCGAACGTTTTGCCATTAAAGGTGTAGCCATCACAGGTGAACAGCACTTTAGGTTTCACTTGGCCAAATCGCTCAATCACACTCTCGGCACCAAAGTCAGGCGAGGTTGATGTCCAAATCGCTCCCAAACTGGTGGTTGCCAGCATCGCTATTACGGTTTGTGGCAGATAAGGTGTATAAGCGGCGACCACATCGCCTTGTTGTACGCCACAATCCACGAGCCATAGTTGAACGCTAGAGACTTCCTCACAAAGGGTTTGCCATGTGTAGCTTTGCTGCTCGCCACGTTCATTCTCAAACCAAATCGCAAGCTCGTTTGGCAACGTTTTTGCTGAATGCAGCAAGTTTTCGGCGTAGTTAACTTGAGCATTCGGAAACCACACCGCATCACGATTCGATTTCGGTTGCTGCCAGCGGCTTTCACCTTGAGTTTTGATGCGCTCGCTTTCTGCCTTGTTATTACAGTCTTGCGAACCGACCATTCCACAAAACTGCCACACGTTCGGCCAAAACGACTCCGGCTGGTCCACAGACCATTGATGAAGCTCGGTGTAGTTTTTCAATTTCCGCTCGAATACGCCCTGCTGATCGAGGTTATCCATAAATCGGGTTACGTTGGCGTGTGCGATACGCTGGTTACTGGGTTGCCAAATGGGCTTATTGCTCTCGTGCATTCTTTTACCTTTAACAAAAAGTTAACGATTTCAGTCTGGTATTTAGGTTTTACAAAGTCAAAAGATCAGCAAAATAAGGGGTTGCTGTAATTGTGTAAACAAAATGTTACACGATCGCCTGTTTCGAAAAATCGTGCAAATTGGCGGATATAAGGAGTGGAGATAGGCTTAAAGTGAGACATTCGAAAGGAGGTGTGTAATGACTCAATATCATTCTAAGCCCGTGAGCCAAGAGGGATGGGTTGAGTGGAGCCTCGAAGAAGACGCCATTTGGCACGACTTAGTGAAAAGGCAACTGAATGTCATTAATGACCGCGCATGCGATGCCTATTTGCACGGCCTGACTCTGCTGGATCTGCCATTGGACAGAGTTCCCCAGCTTCCAGAGATAAACAAAGTGCTACTGGAAACAACAGGTTGGCAAGTTCAACCTGTGCCTGCATTGATCGATTTCGACCGTTTCTTTGATTTGCTCGCCAATAAGAAATTCCCAGTTGCAACATTTCTGAGAACGCGAGACGAGTTCGATTACTTACAGGAACCTGATTTCTTTCATGAAATTTTCGGCCACTGTGCCATGCTCACCAATGCCGACTTTGCAGCTTTCACTGAGCATTATGGAAAACTAGGCCAAGCCGCGACATCCAAGCAACGCGCTTATCTGGCCCGTTTGTATTGGTTTACGGTCGAGTTCGGTTTAGTCAAAGAGGGCGATAGGCTGAAAATCTATGGCGGTGGCATTCTCTCGTCTCCGGCGGAAACCATGTATGCGTTGGGTGGTGATTTGGCGGTTCGTGAGCGGTTCGAGCTGCAAACGGTGTTAAGAACCCCTTATCGCATCGACATTATACAACCGAAATATTACGTGATTGATGAGCTGTCTGAGCTTTTTAACATCAGTCAGGAAAACTTGTTACAGCAAGCTGATCTCGCCATCGACGCGGGGTTACTACCACCACTTTTTGAACCCAAGGAATCCACCCATGTTGAATGAACAAAAATGCGAAGCCTGCAGTCTCGACGCGATTGCCCTAAGTAAAGATCAGCAACAATCTTTACTGTTGGAGTTGTCTGATTGGCAGATCATCGAAAGAGACGGCATCCCGCAGCTTGAGAAGGTGTTCAAGTTTAAGAACTACAAGCAAGCATGGGCATTCAGTAACAAAGTGTCAGAATTGGCAGAAGAAGAGTTCCACCATCCTTCGATCTTATTGGAGTGGGGCAAAGTCACCGTCACTTGGTGGAGCCACTCAATCAAAGGCCTACACAAGAATGATTTCATCTGCGCCTCACGCTGCGATGTGTTCGCGGAGAGTGAATAGCTTTTCTGGGCTGGAGAGGTACTTCTCTAGCCACAGTGATTCGAACATCTCATTATTCAGCTCATTAGGTGAGTCGAATACGTCATACTTTCTCATCAAGGGGTACAAAACTTCTCTCAACATAGCTTGACCTGCATCAGCGACTTGCTTGGTTTCTTGTCTCATAAACCCTTTCTGTTACTCATAGTATTGGTTTTATGAGGCTGCTCTATGATATATTTCTCGGCCAAGTGTATTACAGACGAAGGCTAATCATGTCTATCAACCTTTCACTCCTTCCACCCAGCGAGAAAAATAAAATCGAACTGGATAAGCAAGCATCGTTTCTTGTATGGAAACTGAAGCAAGCGAAATGTGGCCCTGAAGCCATTGTTGAAGAAGCAATGAAGCTCGGTGACCCAGAAGAAAAGGCTTGGTTTGATCAGTCTGTAGAAAAATACAAACGGGTAATGGGTGTCGCATAACCGCAGACAAACCTTGCCCAGCAATGCTGTAGAATTGAAATGACACAGTAATTTGCTAGAATTTGCACCGTTAATTGAATCAGAGAGAAGATCCCGATGGGAAGAAGTTTTGAAGTGCGCAAGGCCTCAATGGCGAAAACTGCAGGCGCAAAAATTAAAGTTTATTCTAAATACGGTAAAGAGATTTACGTACTGGCTAAGAACGGTAGCTCTGACCCAGACATGAACCTACCTCTTAAGCACCTGATTGCTAAAGCGAAGAAAGACCAAGTACCCGCTCACGTTATCGACAAAGCGATCGATAAAGCGAACGGCGGTGGCGGTGAAGACTTCCAACCAGCTCGTTACGAAGGTTTTGGCCCAGGTGGTACAAGCGTCATCGTTGACTGTCTAACTGACAACGGCAACCGTACTTTCCAAGACGTTCGCCAATGTTTCGTTAAGACTGGCGCGAAAATCGGTGTTGAAGGTTCGGTTTCTCACATGTTCGCTCACCAAGCTGTATTCCAGTTCAAAGGCGAAGATGACGAGGTCATCCTAGAAACACTAATGATGGATGATGTAGACGTAACAGACGTTGAGCTAGAAGATGGTGTAATCACTGTCTTTGCTCCAACAACTGAGTTCTTCAAAACGAAGACGGCACTAACTAACGCGTTTCCAGAGTTAGTTCTAGATGTTGAGGAGATCACTTTCGTGCCTCAAACCATGACGCCAATCGCGGAAGAAGATTCTGAGAAGTTCCAGAAGTTCTTAGACATGCTTGACGACTGTGATGACGTTCAGCAGGTTTACCACAACGCTGAGCTGTAATATCAATCTATCATTGATAATAGCCTCGCCCTTGTGAGTCGAATGTAGAATAAAAACCGAGCCTTTAAAGCTCGGTTTTTTTATGCGGTCATGATCGATTTTACCTTGATCATCGTTCCATGATGTTCGACTGGGGAAGTGTTCTTTGGTCTTGATTTGTCACTGAACCTCATTTTTATGGTCAGCTTTATCCCTAGATGAATTTAATTCAAGTGCTTTCTGAGTATCATCGGGGTGATCGTCAAGCGTAATTAGTGTACAAAGAGAGAAACCATCAGCCAAAGGCTTTGACCCTGTATAGTGATGCACTGATTGAGCGTGTTCGATCTTTTCATCGCAATGACTTGGTCAATGAAAAGGAGAAAAAAATGAAAGTAAGTTTTATCGGACTAGGCGTTATGGGTTTCCCGATGGCAGGCCACCTAGTTAAAGCCGGTTTTGAAGTCACGGTATTCAACCGTACTCACAGTAAAGCATTAGACTGGGCTGATAAACATCAAGGTAAAGCGGCAGAATCTGTGGCTGAGTGTGTAGCGGAAGCGGACGTAGTATTAGTTTGTGTCGGCAACGATGATGACGTTCGTAGCATGACAACCAGCGAAACAGGTGCACTTGCTGCAATGAAGCCAAACGCAATTCTGGTCGATCACACCACCACGTCAGCCGTATTGTCTGAAGAGCTTGAAGTGGCGGCGAAGAAAGCGGGTGTTCGTTTTATGGATGCACCAGTCTCTGGTGGCCAAGCGGGCGCAGAAAACGGTGTGCTAACCATCATGTGTGGCGGTGAACCAGCGCTTTTCAATGATCTACAACCTGTGTTCGAAGCTTACGGTAAGTCGTCAGTTCTGATGGGTAAAGTCGGTCAAGGCCAACGCGCAAAAATGGTTAACCAGATCTGCATTGCCGGTGTATTGAATGGTCTTTCTGAAGGCTTAGTACTTGCCGAGAAATCAGGTTTGGATATCCAAACGCTAGTTGATTGCCTTAAAAACGGCGCTGCGGGTTCATGGCAGATGGAAAACCGTGCTACCACAATGGCGCAAGACAAGTTCGATTTCGGCTTCGCCATTGATTGGATGATCAAAGACTTAGGTTTCTGTCTAGATGAAGCAGAGCGCCAAGGCATCCAGCTTCCACTGACTGAAAAGATCAACAACGCCTACAAAGCGCTGTCTGCCGAAGGGCAAGGTCGCATGGACACGTCAGTCTTGATGAAAGCGGTGGTTGAAGAGACGAAGAAGTAGAAAGATCGAAGCAATAGAAGCTTCATTTAGACTACTCAAAATAGCCGCTGATTAGCGGCTATTTTTGTTTGGTTTGTATAGAAGTATAAGCAAAGTTTTGGTTTTGAAACTCGGAGCCCCTGAAAGCAATTTATCCAAGCCAAATTAAGGCTGGGATATGCGCTTCAACGGCTCTAATTTCTCAACTAAGAAATTAATAAACAAACGGACATGAGGCCTTGGGTATTGAACATTCTTATATATTGCGAAGATTTCGCCACTTCCTTGCTCACTGTGCATTGATGTCCATTGAGGGAGTAATTCCCTTAGCTGCCCATTTTCCAAGTACGGCTTTAGCATCCAGTCAGACAACAAAAGTACGCCTACTCCGCTAAGCGCGGCATGTAAAAGCGGTGAGCCACCTTTTGATATCAAATTACCGGTCACTCGCACTTTTTTGTTAACTGTACTCTTCTCAAAGTACCAATAGTTTTTCTGTCGCTCATGGCTTATCAAAAGGCAGTTGTGATTTTGTAAGTCTTCGGGTTTATCGATCGCTTCGTACTTTTCAATATACGATGGAGCAGCGACCAACGACGCGTTATTTGTCAGTAGGTGACGAGCTTTGAGTCGACTGTCTTGTGGTGTGCCAATACGGATAGCCACATCAATATTTTCACTGTTTAAATCGACAACGTTGTTATCCAGCTCTAACTCAACTTGTATCTTAGGGTATCGCTCAAGAAACTCTGGAATTAATGGAGTCAGACACAAATTACCAAAGCTTTCAAAAACTGAAACTCGTAGTACCCCTTCTGGAGCGACTTGATTGCCTTGCATTTCTTCTAGCAGTCTATTGCTATCTTGCAAGATTTTGGCGGATTGTTGGTAAAAATATTGCCCTTCTTCAGTCAGAATTAGCTGCCGTGTACTGCGTTTAAAAAGCGAAGATTTAATCTTACTTTCCAGGTTATCTATATTTCTTGCGACTGAAGAAGGAGCCATATTGAGAGCTTGAGCAGCTTTAGAAAAGCTTCCAGACTCCACGACTTGGTCAAATATTTTGATTAGCTCTAACACATATTCACCTTTGCGTTTTGTGCACAACTGATTCATATAATACGCGTATTCTGATTTTATATCGAATTATGCACAATGGATCTGTCGCATTGATAGCGATATTCATTAATCAAATTTAGGTGGCAAAATGTTAAAACGTATCGACCTCGCGCAAGTTCAACCTGACGCTTTAAGCGCAATGCTGTCAATTGAAGGCTATTTATCTAATGTGGAATTATCTAGCGAACTAAAAGAGATGATAAAAATCAGAGCATCAATCATCAACAAATGTGCTTACTGTATTCAAATGCACACAGCTGAAGCATTGAAGATTGATATCTCACAGCAAAAATTGTTTGCGCTCGCAGCATGGCAAGAGTCACCACTGTTCAATGAAACGGAGCAGGCTATCTTGACCCTAACGGATGAAATGACGCTGATTTCGAATACAGGTGTTTCGGATACGACTTATCAGCAATGCCTAAGCTTATTAGGAGAGGAGTTACTCGCACAATCTATGATGCAAGTCATCATGATTAATGCTTGGAATCGATTTGCACTGGCCACAAAGATGACTCACTGATAATAATCATAACATGTGCATGTAACTGAAAATGAAAAGGTTACAGGCTATTTAAGCTTGTAATCTTTTAAATTAATTAGGTCGAATTTTTCGTTCAGTGGTGATGAATGTTTCGGCTATTAACCAAGGTAAAGAAAAGGCTGTCGAGGCCGATACCTGCTCATGTGACTATCAATTGAAGAATATTTTGAGACCTAAAAGTGACACTTATTGACTAGCGTGCTTTTTCAAAAAGTCACGTTTTAGCCCTGAATCTCTGGGGATGGACAATAGCCAAACATGAAGTCGTTTGGCTTTTTTATTAAGATTGATTTTGATTGGAGTGCGTTCGATTGTCAGCGCAGTGTCAAATATGTTGGGTTGTGATTTTAAATCAATTGTAACTTGGTGGGCTGTTATATATTGTCGCTGTTTGCATCATTCGGGATAGTTGTTCATTGCTTAAACTCGGTACACGATTAGTATTCATGTTGTTTTTACTGAGCCTTGGCTTTGTGAACACTAACGGCTATTCGTTTCTTTCTCAGCCTTTTAACATGGATGCTCTTCAAGAGACATCTTCGGTTAGTCAGCTGTGTAAACAAGCCGGGATTGATGATTCATCCGCTTATTTGGAGTGTGAAAAAGTTCAGTTGGGTGGTTCAGCGTTAGGTGACCGATCCCATTACCATGATTCTAAATCAAGTCTCCAAGCGACGACATACCGACGTCTATTACTTAATGAGCAAGAGAGCGGGGCCGATCTTGAGCCTGCTTACCATCTGCTTATCGATTTCTCCCCTCCTTCATTACTGGCTTCTCTGCTCTTCAACACCCCGTTGTTGGATTCTAAGCAGCACTGGACCAGTATGGTGAGTTCTCCGTCCTCCCGGCTTTCGGGGTGGAAAGAGGGCAACATCCAATACTCACATTTTCGAGAATTTCTTAGCTAATCGTTTGACCCTAAATTGGCTGTATCAATGGTCGCCTTGTGCCCATTGAACTCACCCATTCACTAAGACAAACATAGCGACATCAGCTTTGGCATTACTATCGTTCAATCAGCTTGTTTTGGTTGCGATTAGCCATTGCTCGTGTTCGCAAAATATTAGTTCAAAGAAGAGATCTTGACTGTGAAAAAACGCATTCCAAGAAAACAAATTAACCACTACTCAAAGTGGAAATATGTGGTGCTTATCGCCACCATTATCATCATGGTTCTCAGTGCTTTACCGTCTTGGTATGGCGAGAATGCATCGGTTCAAATCAGCAACCGCTCTGAACAGACCATCGATGCGACTCAAATTACCCAATATCTTGCGAGTGAAGGCATCCAAGCTAAATCAGCCTTTCAAAAAGGCCAACGTTTGGTCGTGATCTTGGAAGATGCTGAGCAACAAGCAAAAGCGAAAGAAGTGCTTAATAAGTACCTATTGGATAACGCGACAGTTGCGCTCGCGATGGAGCCAGCTGCCCCCAAATGGCTGACTGACATGGGCTTTGCACCGATTCAGCTAGGCCTTGATTTACGTGGTGGTGTGCAGTTCCTGCTCGAAGTAGACATGGAACCGGTTTATCACGCACAAGCGCAATCTGTGGTCGACGAGATCACTAGCCAAGTACGCTATGCTCGTGGTGAAGTGGTGAACAATCAAGTGAAGTTGACCTTTCGTACCGACGCTGATTTTGAACAAGCACAAAAACTGATTCGTGAAGAGTTTCCCAATTGGTTACGTGCCCGTTCAGATAAAGCGTTGACCTTGGAGCAATCTCAAGATGAACAAAGGACGTTACGTAACCTAACGGTGCAACAAAACCTACAAATCATGCGCAGCCGTATTGAAGAGTTAGGCATTACGGAGGCATCGATTCAGCGTCAAGGTGAAAGCCGTATTCGTATTGAGCTTCCAGGTGTGCAAGATCCTGCTGCTGCAAAAGATGTGATTGGTGCGACCGCTTCATTGGCTTTTTATGCGGTGTACGATAATGCAACTCGCAATACTCAAACTTTGACAGATTCCGATGGTAATCGTGTCGTGGTGGCTCGCAAAGCGGTATTAAGCGGCGAACATATTATCGATGCGCGTAGCGGCATTGGTGAGATGAGTAGTGCAGAAGTTAACATCACGTTGGATTCTGCGGGTGGTAAGAAAATGTCTGAATTTTCTCGCCATAATATCGGCAAGCCAATGGCGACTGTTTACAGCGAATACAGCCGTGACAGAGCGGGTAACAGCAAAAAAACCAGTGAAGTCATTAGTGTTGCGAACATTCAATCTCAGTTAGGCAGTCGTTTCCGTATCACGGGGGCTGGCACTCTAGGTGAAGCGCAGGAACTTGCTCTATTGTTGCGAGCTGGCTCATTAACCGCGCCTGTCACCATCATTGAAGAGCGCACCATTGGCCCTTCACTGGGGGCGGAAAACGTAACCAACGGCTTTGCTGCTTTGGCACTTGGTCTTGGCCTTACGCTAACGTTCATGGCGTTATGGTACCGCCGTCTTGGCTGGGTCGCGAACTGTGCCCTGATGATTAACATGACCACATTGTTTGGTTTGATTGCTTTGCTTCCGGGGGCGGTATTAACTCTGCCGGGTATTGCGGGTTTGGTACTGACCGTCGGTATGGCGGTGGACACTAACGTACTTATCTTCGAGCGTATTCGAGACAAGATGAAAGAAGGGCGCAGCTTTGCGAGCGCTATCGACCGTGGTTTTGATAGCGCATTCTCGTCAATTTTCGATGCTAACGTCACCACCATGATCGTTGCTGTGGCTCTATACACCATCGGTAATGGGCCGATTCAGGGCTTCGCTCTGATACTGGGCTTAGGTCTTCTAACCAGTATGTTCACGGGCATTTTTGCTTCACGCGCGATCATCAATTTGGTTTGGGGGCGTGACCAACGCCACGATGTAAGGATTTAAGAATGAGTACTTCAAAAATGACGATTTCAGACCGCTATATTTCAAACAGCAGCATGACTCGCCTTCGTAAGGTGATGTCTGTGATTTCTATTGTGCTGTTCATGAGCTCTGTGATGCTGGTGGCGGTGAAAGGTTTTAACTGGGGCCTAGACTTCACCGGCGGTGTGGTTGCCGAGGTTCAGCTGTCTGATCAAGTCACCAAAGATGCGTTAAAAACAAAACTTGATACCGCTTTTCAACAAGACGTGCAAGTGGTTGGTATGGCAGAACAGGATCGCTGGACAATCCGTTACAGCCAACTGACGGACGCATCTCAACCCAATTTAATGGATGCTTTGTCATCCGTGAGTGACCAAGTAAAAGTGCTTAACAGCAGCGTGGTTGGCCCTCAAGTTGGTCAAGACATGGTTGATCAAGGTGGCTTGGCGGTATTGGTGTGTTTCCTAATGATCATGTTGTACCTGAGTGTACGATTTGAGTGGCGTTTGGCATTGGGCGCCCTTGCCGCGATCATCTATGACGTGACGCTTATCTTAGGCCTGTTCGCTTTTACTCAGTTTGAGTTCAACTTGACCGTATTAGCAGCCGTGTTGGCGATTTTGGGTTACTCGTTGAATGACTCAATCATTATTGCCGACCGTGTTCGTGAAATGCTGCGCGGTAATCCAAACGGTGATACCGATAACCTGCTTAACGAATCGGTGAAAGCAACCTTCTCGCGCACCATGGTGACCTCAGGTACAACGCTAATCACCGTATCTGCGCTTTGGCTACTGGGTGGTGCTGCGCTGCAAGGATTCGCGATTGCACTGGTTGTAGGTATTGTCAGCGGTACGTGGTCTTCAGTGTCTGTCGGTATCACACTGCCTAAGCTACTTGGCTTAAAGCCTTGTCACTATCAAGTGAAAGCGCCAGTAGAAGTTGAGGGCGAGTACCCTTAGGCTTTCTATTGATTAACTGTACGACTTAGCCAGTAACGTCAACAAGCCCTTCGTTTATAACAAAACGAGGGGCTTTATTTTTTATAAGAGTCAAACAGTTACAGAAAGAAGATCCGATTGCAAAAAACGATGGATTGAGCAGGCAAGCCCTCATGATATGAAGTATGTTTAGATGACGTTCGTAGAAATGAGGCAAGGGAATGGAATATCGACATCAATGTCATGTAGGCGACCATGGTGATGCGCTAAAGCATCCAGTATTGAGTGCACTTGTTCAGTCATTAATGCAGCAACATTCACGCCTCAATGTTATCGACACCCACTCTGGTACAGGGTGTTATGACCTCACTACCGCACCAAGCAATCATGCTGGTGAGTTTGCTGAAGGGGTCGGGTACTTGTGGCGAAACAAGGCTTATCTTCCTCCGGCATTCAGCTCTTTTATGTCGGTACTGGAATACTACAATCCGAATCAACTTATCTCTCTCTATCCGGGTTCTGCAGCCATCACCTACCAACAAGGCCGCAGCCAAGATAGCTTCTATTTTTCAGACATTCAGCAAGATGAAGCCGACCTATTACAAACTAACATTGAGAAGCTGCAACGCGATCTCGATGTTTCAAGTAAGCTCACCATTACCGCGGGCGATGGCTTGAAAGCACTACCTGACGACATCGCAAAGCACGATGATCATCACTTGATTGTTATCGACCCACCCTATGAAACCGACTCTGAATATCTGGCAGTCATTGATGCCTTGGTTAAGGCGTATCAGCAGTCTGAGAAGGTATCTGCCTTGATTTGGTATCCGCTTTACACGGATGATAAGAGCTTACTGATTCTCAACCACTGCGTGACAGCGGTGAAAGATGGCTTGCTACCAAGTCCGATTAAGTCAGAGCTTCGCCTTCGAGATCCTAAGGGGGATGATCGCCTTATAGGCAGTGGTTTATTGTTGTTTAATCCACCACAAGGCATTGCTGGTATGGTCGCAGATACGCTCGATTATTTACACCGCCAACTTGCCACTAAGGGTGAAGGTTATTGGCAAATGAGAAGTTTATAGGTAAAGGAGAGGCTTATTGATCTGGATGTTATGGTTATTGTTTAGATTTGAATCACTCAATTATTGGTATTCATGCGATTTAAATTGACGAAACGCTAACTTTGATTGATTGATTATTTTTAGTGAATCATTTAAAAATAGGGCACTGATGTGCTCAGGTGCATACTGGTTCATAAGTGAAATAATGAGTTCCAGATTAATACGATATTGTGGTTTACCCCCTAAACTGCATAAGGCTCGCACTAGTCATGCGAGCCTTTCTTTTGTCTGCCTGAAATGTCGCCTAAAAATTAGAAGCGATCATTTCATCAAAACCGACTACAACGCTGGATAATCGGTATAGCCTTTTTCGTTACCACCAAACAGAGTGGCGCCGTCAAGTTGTGCTAGCTCGCTGCCGTTTTGTAGACGTGATACCAAATCTGGGTTTGCTACGAATGGACGACCAAATGCGACGAGGTCGGCGTAGCCTTTACTTAATACTTCTTCGGCGCGTTCTGGTGTGTAGCTGCCTGCAACAATGATGGTATTAGAGAACCGTTCTCTTAATTCCACACGGAAGCTTTCAGGTATCACAGGTGCGTCATCCCAGTCGGCTTCTGATAGATGCAGATAAGCGATATTGCGAGCTTGTAGCGCTTTTGACGCTTCTAAAATCGTTGGCACGATATCGGGGCAGTTCATGTCTTTGAAGGTGATGAATGGGGCCAAACGTACACCCACTTTGTCAGCACCAATCGCTTCAATTACTGCATCCACGACTTCGATTAGGAAGCGAAGTCGATTCTCACGAGTGCCACCGTAGTTGTCGGTGCGCTTGTTTGAGTTGGTTCTTAGGAACTGGTCAATCAGGTAACCATTGCCACCGTGGATCTCGACGCCATTGAACCCTGCCTCGATCGCTTTTTTCGCTGAGTTAGCAAAATCTTGAACAACACGGTCGATGTCTGCTTGGGTCATCTCTCTTGGTTGGATGCAATCCACCATGTTGCCGTTGCCATTCTCATCAGCGATCCAAACCTGAGTTTCTATTGGCGCTAATGCTGAAGGGGCAATCGGCAGCTCGCCTTTTTGAAAGGTAGGGTGTGACACGCGGCCTACATGCCATAGTTGGCAGAATATCGCGGCACCTTGTGTTTTTGCTGCTGTTGTTACTGACTTCCAACCTTCGATTTGTGCATCGGTATAAACGCCGGGTGTAAATGAGTAACCTTGAGAGTCATCTGAGATTTGTGTCGCTTCAGAGATGATTAGCCCTGCACTGGCACGTTGTTGGTAGTACGTCGCCATCATGTCGTTGGGTACGTTTCCTGGTTGGCTAGTACGAGCGCGTGTCATGGGTGCCATAACAACACGGTTTTGTAGGTTAAGATCTTTCAGTTCTGTGTTTTCGAATAACTTACTCATGGTATTTACCTCTAGGAAAGATGGGTTGCTGTGCCTGTGCCAATGTTGGTGTGAATCTGACATCGGCACATTGAAATTAATTAGCTGTTGTTGGCGCCAATTCTGGGGTGCTCTGTTTTTCAGCTCGGTTCGCTTTCACAATTAAGAACAGACCGATAATTGGAACAACAACGGCTGCGAAAGGAATCATTCCTGCCCCGAGTTGGCTGTCAAGTACAATGCCACCTAAGAAGCCACCGAAGGCATTCGCCAAGTTAAAGGCAGAAATATTGGCTGTTGCCGCCAGTTCTTGGCCTTCGCCACCGTGATTCATCACTCGAAGTTGCATTGCGGGTACGTTAGCAAATGATGCCACACCGAACACAAAAGCAGCCGCAACAAACAGAATCTTATTACCGACCACAAGGCCAACAATCACTAATGATACGATCATCGCGATAGCCCAAAACATGGATGCTTTACCCAGGTTTTTATCTGAAGAACGTCCGCCTAAAGTGTTACCAATGATTAAGCCAACCCCAACAATGACTAAGATCCAAGTCACTGATTCTTGACTGTAACCTGTGATGTGCATTGCGATAGGAGCAAGGTAGCCGTAAAGTGTCATGAAGCCAGACCAAGCGAAAGCTGTGATTGCTAAACTGATCAGTAGCATTGGATTTTTAAACGCCAATAGCTGAGTTTTGATGTCTTTCGCTTCACTGTGACCTGCTGATTTGATTGACGTTAGGATTGAGATCATCGCAATAGTGCCAAGTGCAGCCACGCTAAAGAAAGTGGTGTGCCAACCGAATTGCAAGCTAACCCACGTACCCGCTGGAACGCCAAGAACGTTAGCAAGCGTTAGACCTGCAAACATTTGACCCACCGCGCGACCAGCCATTTTTTCAGACACTAGGTTAGTTGCTACAACGGCACCTATACCATAAAAAGGACCTTGAACAAGGCCAGCGATAACACGACTTGCTAACAATAATGGGTAGCTTGGCGCTAAGGCGGATAACACGTTACCGATAATGAACAGTGCCATTAATCCGATAAGCACCATTTTTTTATTAAAGCGTGCAAGGTAGATGGTTAAGATTGGTCCACCGATAACGATAGCAAGCGCATACGCACTGATTAAGTATCCGGCTTGACCTTCTGTGATAGAGAGGGACGTCGCGATTTGTGGAAGGATACCTGCGATAACAAATTCAGCAGTACCTATCGCAAAAGCCGCGAGTGTTAATATCCAAACTTGAAATGGTATCTTTTCTTGTTTCATGACGTTTACCAATGTGGTTTTTTGTTGAGGGCGTTGATATGTACGCCCTTACGATTACTTCTTGTTTCTTTTGGAAAATGTTCTGATTACCCGAGTAACGCGCCGCCATCAATATCGATGACAGACCCTGTTACGTATGGGTTGTTGATTGCAAATAGGTAACCCATTGCAATATCTTCAGCTTCTCCTACCTTACCCGCCGGTAGCTGTTGTTTAGCGTTATCGTACATAGTTGCGCGAGCTGCATCGTCCATGTTTTTGTATGCATCTGTCATGGTGAGTCCCGGGCTTACCGCGTTGACTCGAATTGGAGATAACTCTTTCGCGAGTATTTTAGTCACGCTTTCAAGTGCGGCGTTGATGGCTGTTTTTACGTACGTACCGGCAACCACTTTGCGAGATAGCATGCCGGTTGTTAGCGTGATTGAGCCATTTGAAGTGATATAACGCGCAGCATGTTTGGCAACATTTAGGCTTCCCCAGAATTTGGTGTCAAAAGCCGTTTTTGCATCCTCAGTGGCAACGTCGGTGACTTTCCCACCTGGTGCAAATGAGCCAGCCGTTACGATTAAATGATCAAAGACACCAATCGATTCGAAGTAATTACAGATAGATTTTTCATCACTGATATCCAGACCGGTATGTCGGCTAGCAATGTGTACGATGTGGTCTTCGTTTTTCAGTTGCATCGCTAAAGCTTTACCGATACCTGATGTACCACCAACAATGACAAAGGTTGTTTTATTTTGTTTGGTATGGTTATGTTTCATATTCTGAATTCCTGCATTGTTCTATTGATAGTTGGTATTATATTTATTCGAAATAATTTTGATAATTGGTTAAAATGCGAAATCATTATTTGGAATTTTCAAATAGTAGGAGATGAGAATGGACAAATTTTCCGATATGACAATGTTTGTGGGTATCGTTAAGCATCATGGATTGGCTGCAGCAGGACGCGAATTGGGTTTATCTCCTGCCACTATGACGACAAGGCTTCAGGCACTTGAAGAGCGATATGGTGTTAAGTTGCTGAACCGAAGCACGAGACATGTGTCTTTGACCGATTCTGGTGAGCTGTATTATAAGGCGTGTCTTGAGATACTCGAGAACGTTAGTGAAGCTGAGAACTTGATCCAAAATGGGGTTAGGGAAGTAAAAGGCCCGTTAAAAATCGCAGCGCCAAAGGACATTGGTAAGCAATATATTCTCCCTATTTTGTCGGAGTTTTGTAAGCAATATCCAGACGTTATTCCATACTTGTATTTGAACGATCACTTATCCAATATCGCAGAATCTGGAATGGATATTGTGCTCCGTTATGGTGAGTTGGTCGACAGCAGTTTGATATCAAGACGCTTGTCACCAAGTCGACGCGTATTGTGTGCATCACCAGAATATCTTGTGAAACATGGTACCCCCATTAAACCTCAAGATTTGGTTGATCATGCGTGTTTGGCGATGCTTCGCAGCAACGAAGAACTTAAGACTTGGCACTTCCAAGATCATGATATGAAGAAGGCTGTAACGGTAGTTCCTAAGCGATTTTCGGATGACGGTGAAGTGATTCGTTATTGGGCGTTACAAGGCGAGGGGATTGCTCTCAAATCGGTTTTGGATGTGCAAGGGGATATCAACAATCGGCGTTTAGTGACGTTGTTAAATGGTTATATGAAGAACTTCAATACTTCCACTTCCGTCTCCAGTGCCGATTTGAACGTGGTATACATCAGTAAAAAGTATCAGCCGAAGCGGATTCGTTTGTTTTTGGATTTTCTTTTCGAGAGGTTTAACTGCTTGGTTGAAAAATCAAATGAAGGGTAATCGAACACCATAGCCACATCGCTCTTAGTAACTTAAAGCCAGATTACGGACAGAGATAAAAGTAGAGATCTGGTGAGCTATTGGAAGGAAATATGTTTAGCGTCCCATTGAATAGTTTTGTGCATCGTGTCAGTGATAAAAGTCAACTGATGGCAAGTGCTGCGGAATGTGGATGTCAGTTGAAACGAGTTCGCCGTTCACGTAATTGGTTACTGGTCGCTCAAGAACATCAACTCATTGAATTTAAAACGATGTTAACTCATGAGAAAGATGGTTGGATAGTCATTGCAATCGACAAAGTCCTGCCGAAACCTGTGGTGTGTTTGGCATCTCTGTTGGCCGCGACACCTTCAATGACCGTTGCTCAACTGGTGATGGAATCTGGATGTTCAATGGCAGAAGCAAGACGTGCTATTGATGAACACGAAGGACTGTAGGCGTATTCGAACCGTGTAAAAAGAGAATCGCGATCAGCAAAAAGCCCGTAACGATATTGCGCTGGAAAACGTCATATCGTTACGGGCTTTATCATCTGTGCTGCTAAACCATACGGCTTATAAAGTGTTTACTCGATTAAGAGTTAGCCACTTTTACACGAATCGTGTTTTTGCCAAGCTTAGTCATGTTCAGCTTGTTGAGTGCCGCTTTAGCTTCTTCGTGCTCTGGCATTTCAACAAAAGCAAAGCCTTTAGATTCGCCAGTTTCTTGGTCTAAAACTAGGCTGCACTCTTTTACTGAGCCGAACTCAGAAAATAGCACACGGATGTCTTGCTCAGATGTAGAGCGCGATAGGTTACGAACGAGAAGTTTCATAATAAACCTTGAATATGAATGTACGCTGGGCATTGTCGCACATTTTTGTGCCCACCCTGGCATAATAATTTGAGATCACGCTTGCTTGGTTTTACTACGCAGAGCCCGCGCTTTTGAGTCATCAGACGTGGTTATTCGTCGTCGAACTGTTTGATCGTGAATGCGTCTTCGATTCGGTTAAGCTCTTCTTGTTCTTTCACTCGCTTCTCTTCTTGCAGAGTCGCTCTCGTTTCGTTGAAACGTTTTTTCTCTGACTTAGTCAGGAATTTTACAGTTTTTTTGTTGGTCAGTGCGTAAGCAACTACGTCTTCACCCTTTTCTCTGCGGTCGTTTACGCGTTGTGAGAAACGTTCATTGTCGCGAGCTTTACGCTCCGCTGAGGTCAACTTGCTCATGCTTTAAAGCCTTTTCAATTATTCATGGTAGGGAATCTACGCTTAGCGAAACAAATAGGGACTGCTTAGTGTCAGTCTCGCCCATTTGTATGCTGGTGGCGCATCTTAGCACAGTGGCTTGAGCATGCAGATATGTGATTTGAGAGATTCAATAAAACAGCCCACAATTTTCGTTGTGAGCTGTTTGGTTGTGTACTGCGGCTATCATGTTGAAACTGAGAGTCAGAAACAGCAGTTAAATCAAATCTTCTCGATGTATAAAATGATCTCTCCGACTTTAAAGCCGAACTTGGACATCTCTGTCTTGTTAAACAGTCGTTTATCGTCCATCAAAAACATCCAATCATCTAAAACGACGTCATAGGTACTGCCATCCACTTCTATTTCAAGGTTATATTTCCAATAAAGCGCAGAGCCTTTCGTTTCACCATAAGCGGTGCCGATCACGTCGTTAGCCGTGCCGGAATAGGTATTATCCCCTGTTTTAATGAGGTTCCATACACGGGTAGAACGCTCGCCATCAGCAAAGGAAAACCATTCCTTGATTTGTCCGTTATCCCCCTCCCAAGTGGCGATAAGCTTAGCATCAAAGCGGCGCAGTAGGTTACCAGAGCGGTCGAGCACCATGCCATAGGCCATTAGCTCGCCGTTAAAAAAGGTTTCAAGCTTGAGTTCAGGCGTGGTGTCGACATGGTCTTCTAAACTTGCTGATCCACAGCCTACTAGCCAAGTGAGTGAAAAAAGTGCCAGAGCGAATTTTATTATTGTTGTTTTTGGATTCATTTGTTCAAACCTAACAGTTGTTTACGAAGACTGGGTTCAGAGGTATTTTCTGATAGCCAAATCGCTAGAAAGGCTTCTCCGAATTGTTTGTCTTGGATAGTGCCGATCGGTCGTTCATCGAAATAAAAACGACTTACGTTATCTTCAGCGATACGGATTGTGAGTGTGCTTCCTGCTTCAACGTTTGGCCACATTTCGTAGAGCGGTTTCAACCAGCGTTGAATGTTGTTGTTAGAGTAGCCAAGCTTGTTCCATTGATCTTCGGTCGCGTCTACGAGGTCTTTGCTATCGATAGAGCGGTAGTATTCAAGCTTTAAGGCTCGTTCAGAGTTGGTTGGTGTCGCGTAGAATTCTGCAGAGTAGAGCGTCCAAAACAGGTAACTCATTTCACCCTGCCCACGTTTGCTTAAATCATCGACAACAGAGGCTTTGGTGTTTCCGGTAAAGAGCAGCGCAGCAAAAAATAACGAGAGAGTGATAAAGCTTAACAGTGTGTTTTTTGTTTGCTGATGAGTGCGAACAACACCGCTCTCAGGTTTGAACGTTTGTCTCGGGTTGCGTGGATAAGCCATAAGTCACCTCGTTATTGCCATTTTAGGTTGTACTAAGTTGGAGTAGGCGGCCACCAGTAAGGGCAACAAAATCCCCCAACTTATTGCAAGGGCAGCGACTACCGATGCATCAGGCCAAGTCGTAAGAAGGGCGCCCGCTTTGATGCCCCCCCCCAATAACTACTAGTACCTGCTACGAACCCAATGACAAACAAGATCACTTTCGAGCATTTTAAAAGCCAATTGAGGCTGTGATTGAAACTGATTAAAAACATGATCCAAAGACATATTAGCCAAACCGGGAACCACGATTGGTTGGCGATCTCAGAATCGGCGGCAAAGATACCGAAGTGAAGCATGAGGCTATCTAGTAATAGCCCCAGCGGTAATAAATACAGTACTTTCAAGTCGTGACTGCGAGTTGGAGAGAGAAGAAAATGAACCACCACGATCAGTGGGGTAATGAACGAGGCTTGTGCGGTAAAGAATGCACTGCAAACCCAGGTCGCTTGAAACAGAACGAGATTAATAATCCAAAACCGTTTCATCTTTTGCTCCAAAGTAACGAGGTTTTCTAGCAACTAAGTGATGAGTGCTGATCACGCGCTCTTTGAATGCGCCTTCGCAGTAGCAGAAGTAGAAGACCCACAAGCGCTTAAACTCTTCTGAATAGCCGAGAGACTCTAACTCTTCCCAACTATTTTCAAAGGCGATGTTCCAATCATTCAGCGTTCGAGCGTAGTGCAGGCCAATATCATCAATTTCTTGAACCACGAGGTCGGTGCTAGTCGCAAGGTGTTGGGTCATCACGGAAACCGACGGTAAACAGCCGCCAGGGAAGATGTATTTCTGAATAAAGTCGATGCCTTTACGGTATTTGTCGTAACGGCTGTCGGCAATAGTAATCGCTTGAATCAGCATCTTGCCTGATGGTTTCAACAGTGAAGAACATTTCTCAAAGAAGGTTTGGAGATATTCATGGCCGACCGCTTCTATCATCTCGATAGAGACTAACTTGTCATACTCACCCGTGAGGTTGCGATAATCCTCTTTAAGTAGGGTGATTTTGTCGGTTAAACCAAGCGCTTTGACTTTTTGTTCCGCAAGCTCGTGCTGAGCATCTGAAATGGTGGTTGTGGTGACATGACAACCGTAGTGTTGTGCCATGAAGATGGCTAAGCCACCCCAGCCGGTGCCTATCTCGACCACGCTATCGTTCTCCGAAAGCTCTAATCGCTCACAGATGGTTTTCATTTTGTTTTGTTGAGCCTTCGACAAGGTTTCTGCATCTTCGCTGTAGATAGCGGAAGAATACTGCATTGAGCTATCGAGGAAGCGCTCATAGAGTTCATTACCAATGTCGTAGTGAGCAAGAATATTTCGCTTAGAGCCTTGTTCGGTGTTGGCATTCTTACGACGAAGCAAGAGGTTTTTGATGCGAGAAATCCACTGTGTTTTGTCATCAAGCTCATCCAATTGGGCTTGGTTACGAGCCATGATTTGAATCACACGTGTAAGATTTGGACTGGTCCATTTACCATCAATGTAGGCTTCGGAAGCCCCAATACTGCCATTGATGACCACATCTCTAAAAAAGGTCGCATCATGAATCACGATTCGACCTTTCAAGTCTGCGTCTCGATCGCCGAACACCGAATGCTGGTCGCGCTCAATGATTTCAAGCGTTGCGAATTGCAGGCTTTCTAACACCTTAAAGATTAAAGCTCGATATTTACAGTTGCTTGAAACAGCAACGGCTTTAGCTTGTTGTTCAATGTTGTTGTTTTGTTTGGCAAGCTGTTCCATGTAAACCTCGCTGATAACTCATTCTAATATTTTGTGCCAACTAAGCTGAGTTCTGCTCCTTGGTTGGAGCGAATCCACGCTAGAATTGATTTCTGTTTTAAGCGCTTAAGATGTTGAGTCTGGATGCGCCACAAACGGTACTTTTTTCAGGAATAATTTGAGCGCCTGATAATAAATTCCCATCACGACTTTTATCGTCATCGCCGGAATCTTGAATACCGTTCGTCTAATGTTTGTCTTGGTTACTGACTGTTTAGTCAGAGCCAGTGTCGCATCGAAAAGCTTGTCGTCTCGGCGGCTTTCGATGTGGACTAACGTGCGCTTCGCTGGTGGCTTAATCGTCCAAAAATAGGTCATATTCAAATCCATGAACGGCGAAACGTGAAACTCTTTTTTTACCTTCAATTCTTGGTGCATGTCGATCAGATAGTAGTGTCTTTCTCGCCAAGGCGTGTTACTCACTTCAGCCAACATGTACTTACAATCTCCAGTTTCGTCGTAACAGAAGAAACAGTTGATTGGGCTGAAATAGATGCCTAAACAGCGGCACTGAGCCAGCATCGTCACACGGTTTGAATCCGACCAAACCCCACCAAGTTGTTGCACTTTGGAAGCTATACGTTGCTTGAGGGATTTTGGTTCATCTGTGGTGACATTTTCTTTTTTTTCAGCGAGATAATCCGATTCCACAAAGCGAATCGGGTTGAACCATCGAGTTCCGAACAGCGCACTACGCGCGGTAGTTTGGGGCAGCTCATCAAGATCGAGTCCCATCATATACAGTTGATAGCTGAACTCATGGGTGATGTCGCCAAAGCGGCGATGTCTGACGTTACCCCAATAGATACCGCTGAGTTCTTCACTCTTTTCGGATGCAATCCCGATTTCGGGTTTCAGGGTTTGACTGTTCATAGCGCTGAACTCGTACTCAGATCTAAACCGAAGCGTTTGGTCACATCGAGTGCACTGTGGACACCGTCTTCATGAAATCCGTTATACCAATAAGCACCGACAAAGTGCGTCTGGTTTTTACCACAGATCTGCTCACGCTTATGTTGCGCTTCGACCGTGTTCGAGTTAAGTACCGGGTGGTGATAGACAAAGCTGCGAATGATTTTTTCAGGGGCGATGGCTTCGCTTTGATTCAAGGTGACACAGAAGGTGTCTTGGCTTTCTATGCCTTGTAGGATGTTCATGTTGTAAGTCACACAAGCGGGTCGTTGACTGTTTCCATCTAACATATAGTTCCAGCTTGCCCATGCCAGCTTTCTGTCGGGTAACAAGCGAGTATCGGTGTGCAGAACCACTTCATTGCGGCTGTATGGAATCTCGCCCAGTACCTGTTGCTCTTGTTCTGTCGCATCACCAAGCAGACGTAAGGCTTGGTCTGAGTGGCAAGCAAAGATTACTTCGTCGAAGTCTTGTGTGCTGCCATCTTCAAATTCAATCGTGACACTCGTTTCTTGGCGAGTCACTTGTTTAATCGATGTATTGAGTGCAACAGGTTTGTTTAAGCGTGAAAGGATGATTTCAACATAAGAACGCGATCCTTTTGGGATCACATACCACTGAGGACGGTTCGCGATATCGAGCAATCCATGGTTGTAGAAAAACTGGATGAAGAACTTGAGCTCAAACTCTTCCATCTCTTCCAAGCTTGTCGACCAAATAGCCGCGCCCATCGGCAGGATGTAATGTTGACTGAAAAAATCGGAAAACTGGTTGTCGCGTAGGAAGTGGCCCAAGGTAACATCCGGTGTGAACTCATTGCTTTCGAACTGCGCTTTACAGAGTTTGTTGAACTTAAGAATATCAGACACTAAAGACCAAAACTGAGGTTTGAAGAGGTTACGCCTCTGCGCGAATAACGAATTAATGCTGTGGCCGTTGTATTCAAACTTGGTCGTCGTATTGTGGACGCTGAAGCTCATCTCTGTCGGTTGCCTTTCAACACCGAGTTGTTCCAGAAGCTGGTTGAAGTTTGGGTAGGTTCGATCGTTGAATACGATGAAACCGGTATCGATTGAAAACGCCGAGCCTTGATGTTCAATATCAACGGTTGCTGTGTGTCCCCCCACGTAATCATTCTTTTCAAATACTGTTACGTCGTGGTGTTTATCTAATATATGTGCGCAAGTCAGTCCAGAAATGCCTGAACCTATAATGGCGATTTTCTTCATTGTTATACCATCCTTGAAGCAAGTTTTTGCCAAACTGAAGTTGGAAGCATTCTTAATAGCTTCATCAACATAATGAATCGTCTTGGGAAATCGATTTCACTCTTTCCTTGAGCGATACCATTGACGATTCGCTGAGTTGCAGCCTCACTACTAATAATCATAGGCATAGAGAACGTATTTCGCTCGGTTAATGGCGTTTCAACAAAGCCAGGGTGCACAATTGAGACATGAATATTGTGCGTTGCCAGATCAACCGAAAGAGTTCTGCCTAAGTAGGTAAGGGCTGCCTTTGAAGCGCCATAAGCTTCGGCTCTAGGTAAAGGTAAAAAGCTGGCGCTCGAGCTGACTAAGACTAATCGACCGCCGGGCTTGATGTTCTTAAGCCAAGACTTAAGCGCGTAGCCAATGGAAACTAGGTTGATGTTGATGACGCGCTCGAAAAGCTCGGCATCAAAATTCAATGGGTCGTCGATGTATTCACAATCACCGGCATTTAAAATCAGCAGATCGAGCGGTTTGTCTTGGTCGAGTTCTGGGAAATTGTGGTAATCGGTCAGATCGAAACAGAGCGGCGTAATGGATGAATGCGCGATGTCTGTTTCATGAGAATCAACCAAGGCTTGTAGCTTGTCTGGGTTACGGCCACAAGCAATCACCTGATGCCCTTGCTGAGCGTAATCTTTAGCTAAGGATTGGCCGATACCTGAGGTCGCGCCTGTGATCATAATACGCATTATCGACTCGCTCTCTTTTTGATGGATTTTATCGCACAACCTAACACTGGAATGTGTTCGTACAGCATCGCACCGACGTCGAGGTAATCTCTATGGTAGACCACTTGATCGTCGAGCATTTTTAAATGGCTATGCCCTTGCACTTCGATTGGCTTTTGGCCATTCAGCTGCTTGTGAGAAAACTGCATAGTCCAGTATACCGATGCCTCGTTATTCGTTTGAAAGGCGTGTTCAATATGAAAGTGACAGCTGGTTACTTGGGTATAAATATTGTCAAAGTAATGGGTTAAGGCATCAATGCCGCTGACGTGATGCAGCGGATCTTGGAATTCAATATCAGGGTGATAAACCGTTTTAAGCACGTCAAAATTGTCGGTTCCGAGTGCTCGATACAGGTTGAGAAAGTTATCAAGCCAGAGAGAGTTATCCATAATATTCACTCTAATTATTTGAAGAAGGCTAAGGCTCTCAATCGTGCTTCTTTGTGCTCAACGATGGGTTGCCAGTATTCGCTGTCTATTCCGTTTTTAGCGATATAGTCATGTGGAAAGTGCACATGCTTATCCGGGATTTTTTGCAGCTCTGGTATGTACTTACGAATAAAAATGCCTTTTGGATCAAACTTTTCACTCTGGGTGATTGGATTGAAAATTCGGAAGTAAGGTTGAGCATCACAGCCAGTACTTGAAGCCCACTGCCAGCCACCATTGTTGGCACTAAAGTCACCGTCGATAAGGTGCGACATAAAGAAACGTTCACCCCAACGCCAGTCAATAAGCAGATGCTTGGTTAGGAAGCTTGCCACGACCATTCTTAGCCGGTTGTGCATCCAACCCGTTTCAACCAGTTGACGCATTGCTGCATCAACCAATGGATAGCCGGTTTTTCCTTCGCACCAAGCTTTGAAGCTAGGATGATCGTGATACCAATCTAAACCATTGTATTTTTGCTGAAAGTTCGCCCCTTTAACCAGTTTAGGATGGTGGAACATCAAATGCTTATAAAAATCTCGCCAAATCAATTCATTGAGCCAACAAAAGGCCGGTAATTGCGTATCAAATAACAGATCGGGTTGTTGCTGAATCAATTGAATTGCTAACCAACGCGGGCTCACTGCGCCAATCGCTAAATAAGGCGATAGCCCTGATGTTCCTTTAACTGAGGGTATATCTCTCAGACGCGCGTAGTCATTGACTTTATAGCTTAAGAAGTTGGGGATCACATTGCCTAATACATCTTGGCTTAATGGCCAGCGACTTGAATCAACACGAGGAAAATCGAAATCGTAGTCAGCGGAGAGGGTTAAGGCTTTTAAGTTGTCAGGAAGCTGTGCTTGTGAACGCTGAGTTTGTTGAAGCTTAACGGGCACAACAGGAGCAGGGCTGCAGATGATGCCTTTCACCTGAACTTCTTTTAGCCACGCGTTCTTAAAGGGCGTAAAGACTTTGAACATTTCGCCTTGTTTGTTGAGAACACTACCGAGTGGCAGCATAACGTCACAATTGCTGATCTTCAGGTTTAGGCCGCTTGAAATCAACTTATGATCGCGAGCTTGTTCATCAACCTCAGGCTCTGAGTTTGCGTAAACACACTGAGCACCGATCTGTTTGTAAAGGTGAGTCAACTTCTCGGATTGGTCATTAAAGTCGGTCGCTTTCAGGTGCAGTAGGGTAATCCCAAATGCAGCGAGCTGCTGTTCAAGTTGTGTTAAATGACGATAGATGAAATCGGCTTTTATTGGTGCAAGATGATGTTGCCGCCATTGTTGCGGAGTGGAAATAAAAACGGCGATTGTAACGCCGTTTTCAACAGCCGCGACGAGCGCTGGATTATCGTGGATTCGCAGGTCTCGTCTTATCCATAAAATATCGTTCAATAGCCATATCTCAGTTTAAGCTCTTGTGGATGAGGGTTGAGGTAAACCTGTGACTCTAGATACTCGTTTGGGTACTCCATCAAGTAGTGATTAATGAGCGTTAAGGGAACCAATAATGGGACAACCCCTTCTCTAAATGAGGCGATCTGGTTGGTAAGCTCTTGTTTGTGGGCGCTACTCAACTGTTTCTTAAAGTAACCTTGTAAATGATGCAATGTGTTGGCGTGGCTACCGCGATTCGCATGGTGGGACAAGGCCGTCATCAAGCCTTCGATGTATTGGTTTGCTAATTCATCAATTTCAAGTTCGTTGCCAGCGAGTAGTTTACCTAAGTTCTTGTAGCCCTCAACGTGGTGACACATCACCAAATACTTGTGAGCACTGTGGAATTGAATCAGTTTATGTTTGGTCACGCCCTCGTCGATCAGATCGAGCCATTTTTGGTAGGTAAAGACTCGGGTCATGAAATTTTCGCGCAAAATAGGGTCGTTGAGGCGACCATTTTCCTCAACCGGCAACAAAGGGTTGGCGCTCATAATTTGTTGAGTGAACATGCCAACACCAGTTGATTCCGAGCCACGACCATGGTGGTGGTAAACCTTTACGCGTTCCATACCGCAGGTAGGACTTTTTTGACAAACAATGAAGCCAGCGATGTGCGGATTCGTCTTGGCGTAGTTTTGTCCAAACTCGATCAGTTCGTCAGTCACATCGCCGGAACCATCTGGTCGAGATACATGGATGATGTCGTCTAACATCCTGGTTTGGCGAATGGTTGGGCGAGGTGTTGGGAGGCCGATGGCCATTTCTGGACATACGGGCTCTAACTCGACGTAATCGGCAAGATCGTCTGTACAAAAGCGTGAGCGCTTATGACCTGTATCGAAACGTACTTTATGTCCTGCCACACACGCGCTGATGCCGATTTTAATTTTATTTACCATTGCTCACTCCTTTGCTCTCGCTTTGAGTTATTTTCTGTATTACAACGTTACCCACTGTGTTTACAGAGCCGAGTGTGTTTTAAAGCTCACCATCGTTAATATTCTAAATAACAAGCCTCAACGATTTACAGGATGACTTCATGTCATCCTGTATATTTATAGGGTGCAACTGAGTTAATAGATATATTTCCCTAATGGATTGAATAGTTGACTCATTCCTTTTGTGAAGTAAAGCGCATCACTCGAAACCGTTAAACATACGCAGCCTTCTTTCGTCGATGGTTGATGCGTGTGCTTTCCATCTAACCAAATGAAATCGCCTTTGTTATAAACGCCCATTTCGTCTTCGAAGCTGCCTTCTAAAAGCAGTGTGATCTCGAAGCCTTTGTGGGTATGACAAGGGATTTGTCCATCTTTGCCGATATGCAGCAAACTGGTGTGGTGGGTTTCGTCATCAAAATCGAGTCTTGATCGAGAAATCTTCCCTAAATTCACCCAATCTTTTCTCGCGACGGAATGCAGGGCGCGAGGGACAGTGAATGTCGTGTCTGCAATGGTCACTTTCTTAACTTCAGGCGCTATCTCGATTGACCGAGACGTATCAGCCGTAATTTTGTCGATCGCGTCCAAGTCAAACTCGATGTTTTCAAACAGGCCATTGTTTAAGGTCGGATCGTCATCGGACAGTAAATGTTCTTCAAAGAAAGCATCATCAATGGTTTGGTCTTCGTTAAAAACGACATTGGCTGCTTGGAGGGTTAATTGATCCACGTGTTGCTGACAATGTTCACACAGTTCGATGTGACTGGAGACTATTAGAGAGACAGAATCAGCAAGTGTGCCCTCGACGAAGCCTTTTAACATTGTCGCGTTTGGGTGATGTTTAATCATGGCTTTGTTCCCCCATGTGAACCTTGAGTTTAGCTAAAGCGAGTCTTAGTCGCGATTTTACGGTTCCAAGTGGAACGCCGAGTTGTTGTGCGAGCTGTTCTTGAGAGAGCTCTTGAAAATACACACCTTTGACGATGGTTTTCTGAGCCAATGGAAGCTTCTCTATTTGAGTCATTACGTGACGACTCATTAAATGATCACCAAAAGGTAACTCTTCATTCTGAGTTTCAGCGACCATCGCGTCGATTGGCCAAATATCATCGGCGATCGTTTGTTCTGCTTTTGCTTTCACCTTACGTAGCATGTCGAAGGCGGCATTTCGCATCACAGTGTAAACCCAAGTTGTTGCGGCGCCTTTCTCTTGGTTGTAGAGGTGCGCTTTCTTCCAGACATTGGTCATGGTGTCCTGGACGAGCTCATTCGCCGCCGCTTCTCCGCCGAGCTTATTAATACCAAAACGTTTTATCTTCGGCGCAAAGAATTTGAACAAGTAGGTAAAGGCCTGCTTGTCTCGGTCCGTACCCACCAAAATCAGCCAGCTAGAGAGCTCTTTGGGCACTTTTGAGTCCGTTGGTAATTTGTTGTCAGGGATAATGACGTGCTCCTTGCCGCTCCCTACACTTCTGCTTTCCACTTGCATAGCCAATCACCATTGTTTGAATTTGACTGGCATTACGTGAGCAATGAGGCGAGGGATCACTTTTCATTAAAATAGTTTCTACTATACAAAACTATAGTGAATAAAAGTGTTTATTGCCCCGTAATTATTTGATTCAAAAAAGGAACTAAAGATGGAAAGCTGGTCGGCTTCGTAAATTCTGTTTTCTTTTCCAGAGGGATAGGCATCATTTCTAGCAACCTAGCGCATATCCATTGTGAGTTCTCAAAGTTCGGTGTTGGGTAGAGCTTCCTGATTGCGTCGTGATCACGAAACAGTTGCACTAAGAACGCCGCGAATACTTTCGGGACTTTGTAGTGAAGTTGTGGCCAGTGAGGCTGTGCGCTGAAGCTACTTTTTATCAGCCCATCCTGCGATCGGTATGATGAATGAAGTTGGACAAGCTCTTGGCCTTCGACGTCGATTTCCAAAATGTGATCATCAGCCATGTTGAAATCGACAATAGAGACTTTTGTTCCCCAATCACTGAGTTGTTCTGAGCGAGTATTGTGCTGAGTGGCAAGGATGAAGCCCTCTCCTTGTGCGGCATTCGCGACCATAGCAAGGTATTTGGGTTCAAAAATTCTCAGTCTTTGTCGGCCTCCGGGTAACAGGAAAATAGGAAGGGGAAACACGGCGAGTTCATGAGAAGACGCGATGGGTGTTCCTGATTCGGTTTTCGTCCATGTGCACTTCCGAGGTGAGTTCGACACATAGCCCTCCTTAATTTAAATGTGATTTGAACAGATATACGGGCAATTTTTGAGGTTCGATCAACTTGCTGCCCTGGTTGTTTCGCTGATGTGTATCGAGATAAAAAAAATAGGGATAGGTATTTTGTTGCACCTGTTCATAAATTCATTGTTTTTACCTTTTCTCATGCGCTTCATTAGGTAATATATCTACAAATAGTAAGCGAATGGGTCGTCGCCAAAGGGGGCTTCTATTCGACGTTTTTCTATAGTTAACATCGCATCAAAGGAATGGTCATGATTGTTATTTATGGTATCAAAGAGTGCTTGAATCCTATTAAGTTGCTGCTCTCTAATGTGTTGCAGCAGTGCTTAAACAGTGAGTTGGGTTTGCCTGATGATAAACGAGCACATCGATTTGTGCCGTTGGAAAGAGATGATTTCTTTTACCCAGAAGGAAGAACAGACGCTTATACTGTCATTGAGATCAATATGATGGAAGGTCGAGCGGTGAATACCAAAAAACGGCTAATAAAAAAAATATTTTCTGAAATAGAAAAGCAGTTGGCTATCTCTCCCATTGATATTGAAATCACCATTAAAGAGCAACCATCGCACTGTTGGGGGTTCCGAGGCATGACGGGTGATGAGGCTCAAGACCTCAAGTATAAAGTGAAAGTTTAAGATGACAGGCTAAGAATTTCTAATGGTCATTTGCCCATGGTTTCTGCGGTGTATTTTATTCGTTAATGGTTGAGATAACCCATTCCGTTTATGTTTCATTCTATCGGCTATCTGTCAGATAAATTTCGGTTCGGGTAAAGCCTTGTGCTATACTCCGCGCCCCCATCCGAATTGGCTTGTTTAATCTTAGGAAATTATTATGAGTGTTAAAAACGAACTTCAACAAATTAACAACCGTCTAGACAAGTGTCGCAACAAGTTAGCGGCTGCTAAAACTCGTAATGATCGTCCTGTTGTTCGTCAATTTGAAGATGAGATTAAGAAGCTAACCAAAAAAATTGCCCAGCTTAAACACAAACAAAGCTTTGATGTAAATCAAGAGCGTAAATCTCTGATTGATATGCCGTTTAGCCGTGAAATCACAAAAGCAGAGCAAGCGGATATGGGTAAATTGAAAAAGTCTGTAAAAGGATTAGTGATTGTTCACCCAATGACGAAAATTGGTAAAGAACTTCGTATTGAAGTGATGACAGGGTATGCCCCGAAAAAATTCTAATTACCAGCGATGGTAATAAAAAGGAGCTAGCAATAGCTCCTTTTTGCTTTTTTAGGTTTTCAGAAAGAGATTGATCAACCGTGTTACTGCTGTCGGTTTATGTGTTTAGGAGATAGATGGTAGTCACAAAACTGTCGTTTTCTCTTAAAAGTTAACGTACCACTAACATGATACGAAGTGATCGCAGTAATGTGTTGGTTTTCTCATCGACAATTTCTCACCCCTTTCCATAGTTACAGGTAGATCAGCACACATAATTACAGACAAAACCAGACTCATTAGGGACGATGAGCATGTAAAAAAATAGAGGTTATATGAATCAATTAATTTCAATAGGGCCACTAGAATCTTTCTTAATCGCGATTAGCGTTTTGTTTCTAGGTCATTTTGTCAATGCAAAGCTACCGGTTCTTAAAAAGTACAATATCCCTGAACCGATCGTCGGCGGCTTAATTGTCGCTTTTGCTATTACCGCTCTGCATTTTAACGGCGTTGATCTAGCGTTTTCGTTACCATTGCAGAACACGTTTATGTTGATGTTCTTTGCGACTGTTGGCTTGGCGGCTAACTATACTCAATTGCTAAAGGGCGGCGCAAAGGTGTTTTTGTTTTTAGGGGTCGCTTCGGTTTACATCATTATTCAGAATGGTGTCGGTGTGACACTGGCCACGGCTCTTGGTCTTGACCCTCTGATGGGGTTGATTGCTGGGTCTATCACGTTATCCGGCGGTCACGGCACTGGTGCTGCATGGTCACAAACGTTTACTGACACATTTGGCATTGCTAATACTCTCGAAATTGCAATGGCTTCAGCCACTTTCGGCTTGATTATTGGCGGCATCATCGGCAGCCCTGTGGCTCAAAAGCTGATTGATAAGAACAACCTTGAATCTGAATACGGCACTGGCACACAAACGCATGAACGTTTTCCTGAGCTCGTGACTTACAATGAATATGAAGAAGATAAAGTGACGGCGAAGAAGGTCATTGAAGTCTTGTTTATCTTACTTATCTGTGTCACCGGTGCAAAATACCTAGAGCAGTGGGTCGCGACTTTTGAAATATCTTGGTTAATGATACCTGACTTTGTTTACGCTCTTTTTATTGGGGTATTCATTACGAATGTTTTTGAAGTGACTAAACTGCATAAAATCGACAGCGAAACGGTCGATATCCTTGGTACTGTGTCGTTATCATTATTCTTGGCAATGGCGTTAATGAGCCTGAAATTATGGAATATCTTTGATCTCGCGATTCCGTTTTTAGTGATTCTTGGTATTCAGTCTGTGGTGTTAGGTCTCTTCTCTTATTTTGTTACCTTTAAAGTGATGGGGTCTAACTACGATGCGGCGGTAATGGTAGGGGGGCACTGTGGCTTTGGCTTAGGTGCAACACCAACAGCAGTAATGAACATGGGATCTTTAGTTAACCGATATGGCCCCTCACCGCAGGCCTTTATGGTTGTGCCAATTGTGGGTGCATTCTTCATTGATATTGTTAACCTGAYTATCCTACAAGGGTATATTTCGTTTATCGGTTAATTTTAAATAAACCAATACCGATTTTTAAAGCCAGTCAAAAATTGACTGGCTTTTCTATTTATCTGTGGTCGGCAGGTTTTAAGGTATGGTTTGTGACGTGATACCGCAATCATAAGGGGTGTAATGAAAAAGCATCTCCCTCATGAATATGGGTTAATGCTATTATCCGACGGTACTTCTTAACCATTGATTAAGCTTATGTTGGCACTTTTATGCAGTTAAATGAGACTATTGCTCGACAAATCGTTGAGCGAACGATGAAAATTATTTCGTACTCCATCAATGTTATGGATGAGAGAGGGAGAATTATCGGCTCGGGAGATCCCTCTCGCTTGCATCAAAAGCATGAAGGAGCAGTCTTAGCGATTAACGAAAAGCGAATTGTCGAAATTGATACTGGAACCGCTGAAAATTTGAAAGGGGTAAAACCAGGAATAAATTTACCGATCCTTTATCAAGATGAGGTGATCGGTGTGGTTGGTATTTCTGGGTTTCCTGAACAAGTTCGGAGCTATGGTGAATTGGTTAAGATGACCGCTGAACTCATCATTGAACAAGCCTCCCTCATGTCACAGATTCAATGGGATAAGCGTCATCGAGAAGAACTGGTTTTGCAGCTGATTAAGGGCGGGGCATTAAATGAAGATCAACTGACGGATATTGCCGATCGACTTCAATTAGATCTTACCCAGCCAAGAGTTGCAACAGTTGTTCAAATCATTCCTGAACGAAAAACTGCTTTGTCTTTAGAAAGCTTGCAAGAATTGGTGCACTTACTTGAATACCCTCAGCGCGATAATTTGGTCGGTATCATCTCTGTTTCACAGCGCAAGGTGGTGGTTTTAAAACCGATAACTCTTACGGCGACAGGTTGGTCTAAAGAGTTAGAAATAAAGCGGATAAACAAGCTGCTTCGCCGTGTAAAAAAGCAAGGTAAGTTTACTATTCGTATTGCTGTGGGGGATTATTTCCCGTCATTGCCTGGGCTCGCTACCTCATACCAAACGGCAAAACTGACCATGGAACTGACGAAAGACAGAATAGGCCAAGTCTTTTTTTATGAAGATTATAAATTGCCGGTACTACTCAGTAATGTGAAAAATGAGCAATGGCGATATCAACAGCTTTCAGCGCCGTATCAAAAACTGTTGCAGAAAGATGATAAAGGCACACTGGCGAAAACCCTTAAGGTGTATTTCGAACAAAACTGTGATTTGCATCAAACTTGCGAGTTACTCCATATTCACCGGAATACACTCCGTTACCGGCTTGAAAAGATATCCAAAGTAACATCCTTAGATATCAATAAGTTAGACTCTATAATTCAACTTTATTTAGGGGGGGCATATACTTAAATTGAACAATGCTATTGTTCAATTGCACAGTAAATA
>NZ_JAKJSY010000053.1:0-34624 GCF_050337445.1 Vibrio minamisatsumaniensis
CTTATAACCTCTTAATTTATCAAACTAAGAGAAAGAATGGAGGCGCCTCCCGGAGTCGAACCGAGGTCCACGGATTTGCAATCCGCTGCATAGCCACTCTGCCAAGGCGCCTTTAGTTGTGATTTAAGAGAACAACTCTTTGTTCATCACTCTGCTCGAAAGCAGAAGCAAGATAGATGGTGCCCCGGGCCGGACTTGAACCGGCACAGCGCGAACGCCGAGGGATTTTAAATCCCTTGTGTCTACCAATTCCACCACCAGGGCAACGCAATCTTGCGAGGCCGATTACTGAAAAGTAAAAACACCATCTCTCAGCGACCTAAGCCGTGAGAACGAGGTGTACTTTAACGGAAGGAAAAAATTCGTCAACAATAAATTTTATCTTTCAATTCAAGTGATTAATTATCGAACTCAAAAGATTAAATTTAGTGCAGCTTGTACGCTTCTTATACTTATATTTTGAATGTTAAAGGCTGACATTTAGCAAAAATCATTTTTTTATAGTGCGCTCAATGTTTAAACTTCGCGCATACCGCTAATTTCTTTCGCAAATACATAAGATCATTCAACGTTACCACTTCTTCATGAAGCGCCCCACTAAGCTCGGGTGATAGGACCAGCAATGATCGAACATCTTCATCAGTTGAGGGTTGCCATATTTAGACAGACACACCGCATGAAATCGATTCTTGTGTTCTTTTAATTTTTCGACTTGAGCATTCATTTCATCCGACTGCTTTGGTGCAATAAAGTCAGAAAGCACGATCAAGTCTGCATTCTTGTATTTGCCACCGGTCATCAACTCAATCGACTTAATCAGAACAGGCTCTAAATCCGTACCACCGTGAAAGGAATAGCTTAGGAAATCACTCGCTTCGCGTAAGCCATCTTGGCGAGTTAATTCATAAGTAATATGTTCAGATGAGAATAGAATGACGTAACAATCTCTCTCTTCCGCGAGTGCGATCTGCATCAACGCATAAGCCATCGCTTTGGCAGACTGTTCAGGGAAGCCACTCATGGAACCAGAGGCATCGACACAAACGATAAAGGGCCCTTTCTCGATATCGACATTTTTACTGTCGGGTTTTTGCGTTTTTACTTTCCGCAATGTGCGAGATTTTCCTTTCGAACGATAGCTTAATAAACGCTTATCGGCTAAATGCTTATAAAAGATAACCTCCAGTTCAGGATAGGCTAAAAACATGGTTTCGTTTGGAAGCATCTTGTTGAGGTCATCACTTTCATGGATCCCTACAATATCATCGACCGCCTCATCGCTTTTCTCTTCAATCATCTGTAATTCTTCTACAGGTGCTTTATGCAACGAAGGATCATCTTCTAGACCCGCCATACGACCCAACTTTTCGGCAATCTCTTGTAGGCCTTTATGTTTATTTAAAAACTCAGCATGACGCTTCATGATGGTGAGATCTGTTTTACTTAATTTGGCCGATGCCATATCCCACAAACGTCCGATACTGCCTTCATCACCCGATTGGGTGACTTTATCCATGTTTTTCATGGTTTCCATGCGCTGGTATAAGTCGGCCAGTAACTTCTCTTTGCTTGTTTCAAGCTCGGTGACTTGAGCTTGTTTAATCGCTTCAGATATGGATTGATACCATTGATCACAAAAATAATGAGGGAACATAGAATTATAAACCCCCTTATTATGTTCCATCAGACGCTTTGCTTGCATATAGAATGCAGAGTGCCACTCAAGTTTTTCGATAACACCCTCTATCTCTTCAAAGAATTGAGACTCATTCCAATAGATCACTTCCTGATAAAGCGCAATTTCCTCTTGGAACCTGTCAGCCTCACATACTTTAGTTACACGGCTTTTCACTTTCCCACGCCATTTAACTAAGTGATTTTTTACCGACGCTTTCACACCGTTACTCTCTGTGGCCATCATGACTTGAGAACGTGCAATGAGGTCATTCATCGCCGTTTCAATGATTCCTGATTCAGCGACCATTAGCGCAAGGTTTAAGCCGTCAGCTCCTAACATACTCGTCTCCTACCTTACTCGAAGTACCGGCTCATAAACTTAATACGTTGAGCGATCTTATTGCTCTTCTCTTTTGTCATTTCCAGATCTTGTGTTACCGCTTGCAAGCTGGCTTCCATCGCTTTTGGCAAAGCAGGATCAATATAATGATGAGGCAGTGCATCGTGGAAATCTATGCGTACTCTTTTTAAATTGAATTCGGCTTCCGACAGTTGCTCTAACACCCTTTCTGCCCCACTCAACCAATTATTATACAACTCTTGGTTTAAACCAGCGGTGGTCACTACGCTCACCAATACAGAGCGATTCGCAATATCTTTAATGACTAATTGGTTCGATGCATTCAAGCCGAGCTTTAAGCGACATAGATTTTTATTTTCGTTCACGTAACCATAAATATCGCCATGACCGTCTTTAAGAACTCGGTCAAAATCGTCTTTGGCTACATAAGCCCAACGACTGTCCCCTTTTTCTGATTCAGAAACCGATAAATTACTTTGTAACATGACCAATTTGACCAAATTATACGCATTGCCCACGTTATACATTTTTACGTTCTTGATATCATTTTGATAGATGTCTTTACGTCGAAGACCACTGGTCGACTCCATTGACAGAGACACAGACAGCGTAGATTCAACATCATCTTGGATCTGTTCTAACTCTTCGCGTGACATTTCTATTTGCGCTTTTGATTCTTGTTGATCAAACGCTCGGTTCAATGCAAAGTCTTTTACCACACCATGAACCACATCACGTGATCCAGGGTTATGCCATAAACAGTCCTGAAGCAACAGAATGTCTAATGGGTTCACGCAGTCTCGACCACTAAAAAAAGCACTTGCTTTCAATAACTTAACGGATTTCTTCCAACGTCTATCCGACACGTACAACTCTGATTCTGACGATAAACCTTGCTTCTTAACTGCTTCCTCCAACATGCTTTTTAGTTCGAACAGCTTATCGAATGCGTTGTCGGTAAGCTCTAGCTTATCAAGCGCTTGCTGCCATTGATGGTATTCCATGTCGGTAATCGCTAAACCTTTGGGAATGACCGCTTCTTGAGAAGTTCCGGTAGTCAACATTGACTTAAAGTTCTGCTTATTTTGAATTCGGTTTACAAACACACGAACCAACATTCGATCATATAAAGCTTCTAAACCACTGTCTTCATCCGGCAGTTCATTCGATGCTGTGACCAACAAGCGCATCGGCACACGTTCAATTTCACTGCCATTTTTGAATGTTTTTTCATTGACCACAGTAAGCAGCGTATTTAGGATCGCAGGACCGGCTTTCCAGATTTCATCAAGAAATACAACTTGTGCTGTTGGCAAATACCCCTCAGTTAGCCTTACATAGCGACCATTATCTTTTAATTCTTGGATACTTAGCGGACCAAATACTTCCTCTGGCGTAGAGAAACGCGTCATCAAATATTCAAAGTAACTACTGTTATCAAAAGCCTGAATTAAACGCTTAGCGATAAGACTTTTTGCAATACCCGGAGGACCGAGTAGAAATACGCTTTCACCCGCTAAAGCAGCCAGTAAACAAAGCTTAATCGTATCTTCTCGTTCATAGACTCCATCAGAGAGTGCCTGTGCGAGTTTATTAATTCTTTCAGAGAGTAGCGCCTTATCAGCATGTGAGGAAATAGAAGGGGTCATGCGTTACTCCGAAAATCTTTAGACAGTTGAGTGTGTAAATATATTTCATACATTTATGGGTGCCTCATTACAAGGTCGTTACATTATTGTTTTACATTGGTATAGGAAGGTAATGTTCGTCTTCTTTGTGTCATCATAAATTCCAAGTCAAAAGCGGACTTTAAAAAATTATAACTAAACCCATCGCTATACCTAAATTTTCTTTTGTTTTCGACATCATAGACGTTAAGGTGGTGCATGTCTTCCGTAATCCTGACAAATAGACAAGGAATGTGGCCAAACTGCATGAGTAAAATTATCCATCAATGGAAAAGCATTTCTCTTATCGAAGAGAGCGTAACGTTACCAACAAACATCACCGTAAAACATACCAAAATACAACACCCAGGCGCTGCTGTTATTCTTCCCATCACTTCGTCGGGAAATATAATCCTCATTAACCAGTTTCGACCTTCTCTTAAAAAATGGCTTTTAGAGTTACCCGCGGGCACAATAGAAGTTGGCGAGACACCGCTTCAATGTGCTCAGAGAGAACTTGAAGAAGAGACCGGTTACAGTGCAGCGTCTTTTCATAGTTTAGGGCAAGTTACGCCTTTAGCCGGCTTCTGTGATGAAATTCAGCATCTGTTCATCGCTCGAGATCTAAGCCTCACTACCCGCTTTGAATGCGATGAAGATGAAGTCATAGAAGTGATCGAACTGAGCTTAGAAGCGCTGCACGACAAAATACGACACGATCAAATCACCGATACCAAAACTATCGCTTGTTTAAGCAAAGCCCAACTGCGTGGCTATCTATAGAACTCTAGGAGAGAAACATGGACTTTCGTTCTGATACCGTAACTAAACCATCACAAGCTATGCGCGATGCAATGGCCAATGCTGAAGTCGGTGATGATGTTTATGGCGATGACCCAACCGTCAACGAACTTGAACAGTGGATTGCCAATGAAACAGGTTTTGAAGCGGCAATGTTTACCTCTTCAGGCACACAAGCAAACCTACTTGGTTTGATGGCGCACTGTGAGCGTGGCGACGAATACCTTTGTGGGCAACAAGCGCACAACTACAAGTACGAAGCCGGTGGCGCTGCAGTACTGGGGTCGATTCAACCTCAACCCATTGAGAATAACCCAGACGGCACGCTGGATTTTAAAAAGCTTGCTGCTGCAATTAAGCCAGATGACAGTCACTTCGCTCGCACTAAACTGCTGAGCCTAGAAAACACCATCAATGGTAAAGTGTTGCCAATATCTTACCTAGCGCAAGCGCGAGAATTCGTGAACCAACACGGCTTGCAAATGCACCTTGATGGCGCACGTGTCTTTAACGCAGCTGTAGCATTAGATGTTCACATCAAAGAAATTGCACAACACTTTGACTCGATGACCATTTGCTTATCAAAGGGGTTAGGCGCACCAATTGGTTCGCTACTTCTTGGCAACAAAGAGTACATCGCCAAAGCGCGTCGCTTGCGCAAAATGGTCGGGGGCGGCATGCGCCAAGCCGGCATTCTTGCGGCGGCTGGTAAGATGGCATTAACAGAGAATGTCGCTCAACTGAAAACAGACCATGCAAATGCCAAAGCGTTAGCGATTGGCTTAAGCAAGTTAGAGGGATTTTCTGTAAATCCTGATTTCATTCAAACAAACATTGTGTTTGCTAAGTTAGACGAGTCGGTGGATATTAGCCGCATCGCACGGGAGTTAGCGGAACAAGGCATTACGATGTCACCAAGCAACCCTGTTCGCTTTGTGACCCACCGTGATATCAGTTCAGAAGACATAGCGACTTTCCTAACAACATTGGAAAAAATGCTTTATACCAATCACAGTAAGTAAGTGTTCAGAAATAGCGCAAGAAAAAAGCTTGAGAACAAGGCCGCTCTTTTCGACAAGCAGCTTCGATAAGTCGTTATTCTACAATCAAACATTCTAACGACGTTATCGAGGCTTTTAACAAGCTAAAATGACCCGTGATTGACTACGATTGGTATTAAACCCTACTCAATGTTAATCGAGAACAGATATGACTTGAGCTTCTCCTTTGGGGAAGCTTTTTTATTTCATTTTCACTCGAATAAAACGAAGTCACAAAACTGCCTTTTTTGTCCCCGACCACAAACCTAGCGACGAATAATGCTTATCCCCCTTTCAGGTCAGCAAACATCATCAAGTCGCCTATACTTCAAGCAAATTTTCTCAACTGATTGAAGGTCAGGATAGATATGCCTTTACACATATCATCCAACCCTTACAATGTGCAGCAAATATATTTATCAAGGTTTATCTCTATGTCTATTCAATGGTTTCCGGGTCACATGCATAAAGCCCGTAAAGAAATCGAAGAAGTTATCCCGCAGGTTGATGTGATCATCGAAGTTCTGGACGCGCGTATCCCGTTCAGTAGTGAAAACCCAATGATCTCTTCGCTGCGTGGCGATAAGCCTTGTGTAAAAGTGTTAAACAAGCGTGATCTTGCCGACCCTGAGCTGACTCAACGTTGGATTGAGCACTTCGAGAAAGAGCAAGGTGTTAAGGCAATTGCGATTACCACGAGCGTTAAAGAAGAAGTCAACCACGTCATGGAACTGGTACGTAAATTAGCACCGCACCGAGAACAGATGGGTAAGAACATTCGTACGATGATCATGGGCATCCCAAACGTGGGTAAATCGACCATCATCAACTGTTTGGCAGGACGAACAATTGCGGTTACCGGCAACCAACCAGCGGTAACTCGTCGTCAACAACGTATCAACCTGCAAAACGGCGTGATCCTTTCAGATACGCCTGGAATCCTTTGGCCTAAAGTAGAAAACCCACACAGTGGTTTCCGCCTAGCCGCAACAGGTGCCGTGAAAGATACAGCAATGGAATACGATGAAGTGGCATTTTACACTGTCGAATACTTAGCTAAGCAGTACCCTCACCTTTTGCAAGAACGTTACCAAATTGAAGAACTACCAGAGTCAGACATCGAGTTGATGGAAGCGATTGGTCGTAAGCGCGGCGCACTTCGTGCTGGTGGTCATATCGACATTCATAAATGCTCTGAAATCCTACTTCACGAACTGCGTAACGGGACTTTAGGTAAGGTAACTCTAGAACTACCAGAAATGATCACACAGGAACTGATCGAAGTGGAAGAAGCGGCTGCGCTGAAAGCCGAACAACAGATCAAGAAGAAAGAAGAGCGCCGTAAGCGTTACTTGAAAAATAAACGTTAGTCACATTGGCTTCCAGTCATCTTCACGTTTTATTTCTGTAGAACGTGAAGGTTGCCCCTGAACGTTTGTTGATCTAGCTAACATACTGACAAATATATGGAAATCAACATTTACACTTAGCAACATTGTGACATACTACGCAAATTGTAGTGTAATAATTTTGGTTAGATTTTCTATGCTCTCTTATTCTCGGCTAAATAATCAGAGATTTAAAACCTATTTCAACAATGAAGTTTATTTGCCATACGTAAATTTCATCTACATGCCGATCTCAATATTCTTTGCTTTCATTGTTACCGACTACATCCACTTTGGCACGCAGTGTCTTACCCCATTGATTCTTCGATTTGTGCTTTGTTTGAGCATGATAATTGTTGCCAAATATTGCATCAAAAACAACCCTAGATTTTTTGAGCGCATCGAGAGCGTATTCCTTGTCGTTATCTCATTTTTCTTAGTTTATGTGGGTCGACTCGCTATCGAGTTGGACAATTTCCAATACCAAGGCGGTATCATTATCGTCATGATTTATATCGGTACATTTTCAAGGATGTCAGCCAAGTACGGCATTATAGCGCTATCCTTGGCATTTTCTGCATACCTCATCGGCCTTGCTCCCCTGATATATGACACTGCGCCTCAACATGAGATAGAGATGATATCGATTTATCTTTCTGCTTATGTATTAATCTCAGCTGCCTGTATAAGACGTGACTTGGAAACGCATAAACGTTTCGCACAATCAGAACAACTGCGCAAACAAGCAACCCAACTTCGCAAGCAATCCAAAATGTTTAAGGCGCTATCTTACCAAGACGCGCTAACGGGCTGCTACAACCGTTTATATCTTCATCAAGTGATTGAACCCAACATTAATCATGAGTTATCGATTACATCGATTATGATTGATATCGATCATTTCAAATCGATCAATGATACCTTCGGTCACCAAATGGGTGATATGGTGATCAAAGAACTGGCTAAAGAAATTCAAAAAAAATTACCTCACAATAGTCACTGCTTTCGATATGGTGGGGAAGAGTTCCTTGTGATAATTCAAGGAGAAACAGAGGCGTCAATCAAATCGTTAGTTCACACCCTTTTAGAGTCCCCATCTCGCCTGAGTTTAGAAGTAACGATTTCAATCGGTGTAAAACATACATTGCAAGCTCTTGGTTCTGTAGAGCAACTTATCGACGATGCTGATCAAGCACTCTACATTTCGAAGAAAAGCGGTCGAAATAAGATCACATGGTCTGATTAGACACCCTGTATTTTACGATCCCTAAACGACTGACCACAAAGCACATAACTCTGATCAAAAAAGCCCCGAACAATTTAATGCCCGGGGCTTTTATCTTTTCGACCCTACTTCAAAGTGATTTCACTTAAGCAGCGGTATTCAAAAAGAGACCACTATGAGTACACAACGCTCGCTGTCTTCTGTTCAAGCTCAATGGGAGAACGCCAAGAAATCACTTTCTCGTTCACTTGACTACCACATGGAGCATTCCAAACTTGCTCTAGCTCTTCTTTACCACCAATCGCCTTATAAAACGCGATCGCTTGGTGGTTCTCAGACATCACCTCTAGGTAAAGACCGGAATCAGAATAGTATTTCTGTAACCACTTAGATAACTCAGCCAATAAACGCTTACCCACGCCTCGGCCACGATAATTGCTGTCGACATGCAACGCATCAATGAACGTTCCACGCTCAAAATTGTGATTACCAAACGCACAGACAAAACCAACCAGTAAACCGCCTTCCTCAAGCAATAAAACATGTTGATTAAAAGGAGAGTTAATCAAACGCGTCTGCCAAATAACAGATCTGTCCTCCAAAACCTCATTTTCTAAGTAATCATCCGCAAGAATGCCACGGTAATATAGCTTCCAGCTATCCGCATGCAATTGGGCAATCCGCTCATAATCTTTATATTCAGCTACCTTAATTTCCATTTATTAGCCCTTACTACTTCCATTTATGACTTGCTACTACATTTCACACTACCTTTATACAATACTTAAGCAAAACATACTAATACACGTTTACACTTTCAATATTGACTTACACGTGTACGCTGATAATCTAGCGAACAGATGTAAGCTCAAATGGAAATTTGCTAATGAATAGTGCCGACAAACCCACAACAAAAAAGCCGCCATTAATCTGGCTGAATATTTTTGTATTCTCTTTTAGTATGCTGCTTGCTGTTGTTGCAGCTCCTTTTTATGGCTACTTTTTTGGCTATGGCATGGAGCACTGGGTATGGCTAGCTATCTGCTTTACGTTCTGTAACCTTTCAATCACGACAGGCTATCATCGCTTATGGTCACATAAAGCGTTTGAAGCGCATTCAAGCCTCAGATTCCTATTTGCATTAGGTGGCGCATTTGCCCTGCAGAACAGCGCGCTTCACTGGTCTTCTGATCACCGTGTCCACCACAAGCATGTCGATAACAACGACAAAGACCCATACTCTGCAAAACGTGGCTTTTGGTACTCTCATATTGGCTGGATGATTCGTAACTACAGAACATCAATGTATGAAAATTATGAAAATTGTCGTGACCTTAAAAAGGATAAGATCGTGATGTGGCAACATAAGCACTACGTTCTGCTGGCATTGCTGATGAATTTTGGAGTGCCAATCGCATTAGGTGTCATTTACGGTGATGTGCTTGGTATGTTGTTGATCGTTGGTGCAGTTCGTTTGGTACTTAACCACCACACAACATTCTTCATTAACTCTCTTGCTCACATCTGGGGTAGCCAACCTTTTACCGACAAAAACACGGCCCGTGATAACGGTGTGCTAGCGGTACTCACTTTTGGCGAAGGCTATCACAACTTCCACCACATCTTTGAAAACGACTACCGTAACGGCGTCTACTGGTGGCAATACGATCCAACAAAGTGGTTGATCAAAAGTGCTTCATTGATGGGACTGGCAAGTAAGCTTAAGACAACCCCTCAAGCTCGTATCGAGAAAGCCGAAGCGTCAATGTTACTTAAACGTACCCAGCAAAAAATCATGCATCGAGCCGACAAACAACAAATCGCAGAGAAGCTTCAACAAGAGTTTGATGCTCTAGTATCAAACATGAACGAGTATTACGAAGTTAAAAAGCAGCTACTTGAAAGCAAGCGCGAAGACGTTGTGAAGAAGTACGAACACTCAGTACTTAAGGTTCGTTATCAACAAATCAAGATGAATTTTGAACTACAGAAGAAGAATTGGGCGATGACAGTAGAACAATACGCTTAAGGTAAAACAATACGCTAACACACCAATAACAACACAGTTTGATTCTTATTCAGAGGCCCTCATATTGCTATGAGGGCTTTTTAATAAGCGTAACTGATTGTTAGCTACTTTATGCTTTCTAGTGTGGATTATGGATGTCAAGAACCATAGTTATTGGATTTCAGAACTCTTTCTTCAATCTGAATTTATACTTATATTACTTTAAGTTATCGAGTTTAAAGCGAAGGAATTGAAAATGAGCAAACTGACTATTATTGCAACGATCGTCTCTAAAAAAGACAAAACTGAATTGGTTAAATCTGAGATGATTAAATTGATCGATAAAACCCGTGCTGAAGACGGCTGTATTAACTACGATCTACATCAAGATAACAGTAACCCAGCTCACTTCGTTTTTCATGAGAACTGGGAGTCTGAAACTCATCTAGAGAAACACTTAGCGAGCCAACACATCGCTGAGTACATGGCTGCGACTGAAGGTTGTATTGAAACCTTTATGCTTAACAAAATGACGCACATTGCTTAACCAGTCACTCATTACTGATTCAATAAAAAACCCTGCTCTTAACGCAGGGTTTGTCTTTTCTACAGGCCTATACTTGCTCATTCTAATCATGAAAAAACCCGCCAGAGTAGCGGGTATGGTCAATAATCATGACTGTCAAAGACAGGTAGGTAACAACCATTAATCCAATATTGAGTACCACTTTACAGTGGCACTCTGGCATTTCTTTTGCTCATCGCTAGCACGGGGGCACTAGTTAAAAGCACGAGCCAAAATGCCATTCCCTTGATATTGGTAAACATTTGAATGACTACTTACAAAGACCGATTCTCCGGGCTTAAGAGAAACTGACCGTCCTTCTGAAGTGACGGTCGCCTCGCCTTCCACACAGAATAAGATCTCTGCACTGCGTAAATACTGTGACTTACTCTCATCAGTCGCAGATAAGATATCAAAGCCAAAATCATCCACAGGAATCGGAAAACTCATCATCCCCTCTTTTAATACAGGCTTAAGGCGAATATCTTTTGGCTTAATCGGCTCAAAGATCGTGTTATCGATAAGCTCCGGTACGTCTATGTATTTGGGTGTAAGACCGGCACGCAGCACATTGTCTGAGTTTGCCATGATCTCTAAGCCTGTGCCTTGAACATAAGCATGGGGGGTTTCTGCGAATAGGAACATCGCTTCACCGGGCGCCAGTTCAACCGTGTTAAGCATCAATGGGGCAAACAACCCAATATCATCCGGATAATGCTGTTTGAACTCTTTGCTATATTGCAGAGCTTCACGTCCCATGACCGTTTTGGCTGATCGCGTATGTGCGGCATAAAGCTCATTAAGCGCAGACGCTTTACGGTCACCTTCAAGTGACATAATTGCGCTAAAGAAAGACTTCAGAGAATCACTATCAGCATTGGCTTTAAGCATATTAAGCTCAATCGCTAACGAAGGGATATCTGCTTCCTCGAATAAGGCAATAATATCGTCGATTGGACGAAAACCATTCATCGCTTTGTAGAAGGTCAACGCATAAACCAACTCAGGCTTGTGGTTTGGATCTTTGTAGTTACGATGAGACGCATTCAAAGGGATACCAAGCGCATTCTCTCGCTCAAAACCTAGTTCAGATTTACGCTTGTTTGGGTGAACCTGAATCGACAACGGTGTTTCAGCGGCCAACACCTTAAATAGGAAAGGTAATTCACCGAAACGTGCCGCCGTGTACTCGCCTAAGACTTCGGTTTTGTTTTCATTAATCATATGTGAAAGCGGTTCGCCATTTTCTGCACTCTTTGAACAACCATTTGGGTGAGCCCCCATCCAAATTTCAGCTTGTGGCTCATTGTTTGGATTTTCGATACCAAATAGCTCATTCATCGCCACTTGACTGCCCCAAACATAGTTTTGAATAACGTTATCAAGCTTGAATAAGTTCGTTTTCATAATTGTTCTCGCCTTTCTCATGTATTACTGGCTGTAGGCCTTGGTTTTGTTGTGGTGTTTGAGCGGATAGAATTTGGAGGCATCGTAATGAACATTGAATGATCCTTTAAATGAATCTGTAGCAGTTCCCATTTCTATTGTTATCCACCATTCCCGCCCACCAAGGTGAGCGGGTGATTGAAATTAGAATTTGATTTGGAACGTTTTCGCTTGGCAAGATGCCAGTTCGCCAAAAGACAAGTCACCGAAGGCTTCAGTTGCTACATCACCTTCGCGTACGCGTTCGTCCATGCTTGTCTCTTTCCAACTTGAAACGGTTTGAGTGAACGAAATTGAATCTGACACTGAACCTGTTTCTGCCGGGTTGTAGACACGCATGATCAGCGCATCTGCATCTTCCGATTTTTTCAGCACACTCAACACAGCGCCTAATTGTTGCTTAGACAGAAGGCTGAAATTCATTGGTAGGTTCTGCTCACCCACGTTTAGCTTCATCGCGTTATAAGGGATCTTGTTGTAGCACTCAATTGGAGTGACATTGTCACGTGCTTGCGCCATGACGTTCGCGTCAATATGGTTGCCAGAGAAACCACACAGCGTAAATTCACACACTAACTTGCCGCGCACTTGTGAATCGGGTGTCGGGATCTTGATACCTGAAGGACGACCCGGACGAAGCAGTAACTCTTCTTTACCCAACACACCAATGCCACGGAATAACGTCAGTGCGAAAGTATCTCGGTTTTCGTCACCTTGTGATGCAATCACCTCAAATTCACGCAGACCATTCGACATGATCGCCATGCCCGCTTTGCCGTTTTCTAACGCTGCAAAGTTCATTAACTGGTACACAGGAACTGGCGCTTCTTTCCACTTCTCTTGTTCCCAAACCGCCATTGCAGGGTCGTTGGTTGGTCGAGTAATACAACCGAACTGGTTATCTGCAACCACAGTTTCAGATACGAAAGGCGTTGGTACTAGAACACGTACACGGTGGTCGTCGGCTTGGTTGTCTAGCTCCATGCGTACCTCAATACGGCGAGAACCTTGCTTCAATACCACTTGGCATTGCGCTTCAACGAATCCGTTTTGACCCGTACGTTCTTCACGCGCTGCAAGGTTTGCAGGCACGTTCATTCGGAAAGCGATGTTCGCTACCGATTGGAAGCCTTGGTGGTCAATCGATGTTTCCACTGGGAATTCATCTGAGTACAGTAACCATTCTTGACGAGATGGAGAGTAATCGTACTCATCGCCGTCATCAGAACCATCTTCTAGACGAAGGACTTGGTCGAATACTTGCTCTGTCTCTTTATCGAAAATAGTCAGCGTACCGTTGTCGTTTACATTGATTCGGTAGTATTCGTTTTCTAATAGGTAGTCTTTCTGCTCAGCTACTTTTACTGCGCCCTGCTCGTTACCTTGGATGTGTAACGTGGTGAAGCCCATTGCTGGTACGGTGCGTTTGATTTGAATATCAAACTCCATGAATGGGTCGTAGTTACCATAGTGAACGATTTGGCGGTCGACTTTTCCTGGGTCAATTTGGCGCTTGTCTTGGATGAAGTACTCAACTGGGTTTTCATTTTCATCAAAGATAGAGAACTCTTGAGCACGGATAGTGATGGTTGTGTTAACCACTTCTTCACGCTCGTACGGTGAAAGGTTGAACATCGCTAGTTTGTCACACCCTTCGCGATTTGGCATGTGGTCAACAATCTTACGCTTGTAGAAATGAATCAGGTTGGTCGCCATGTCGTCCGCAAGGATGTAGCGGTTTAGGATCTCTGCGTGAACCTTGTCTGAACAACAGCAGCCAATCGAATCGTGAGCGTGGTTCTTCATGCTCTCTTTCCACATTTTCTCAATCAAACCATGGTGGTATTCAAAGCCTAATGTCCAAGCGATAGACGCTAACGGTTCAAGGATATTGACAATCTTGTTCTCGATTTCTGCGTGGATCAGTTTGATGTCCATACGCGTCGAAGAAATCGTACGGTGAACACGCATGTATTTGCCGTCGTTGAATTCACCTTTAATTGTGTCGAGCTGGTCGCGCATGCCTTCTATTTTCTCGAACACTTCTTCGTAACGGCTCATCGAAAATTCACGATCTGGATAGATTTCGCGAAGCTTGTCCATTACTTCAAAGATGTCTTTTTGAATCGGCATTTGATCGTGGCCATTTGGCAGTAAAATGTCTTTGGTTACCGATGGCTTTTCTAGCACTGGGAAGTACTTATCTAAGCGAGCACGCAGACCTTCTTCATCTTGTGGAAGGTATTTGCCAATCGCGTAACCCAGCGGAAGCACTTGTGCCGTTACTTCACTACCGTCGTTTGATTGCCATAAGAATTCTGTTTTGTTGGTGCCATGACGCTCTGAACAACCACGCCAGAACATTGCACGCGTGATGTCGAAGCCGTTGTAGATCATTGGCAGCTGAGAGCTCATGCTGAATGAATCTGGTAGGTAACCAATCTTCATTGCTTCGCCAAACTTCATGCAATCACGAATACCATACATCATGTTACGTACAATTGACTCACCAGAAACTTGCATTGTGTCGGTTTGAGAATACCAAGGGCCAATAATGAGCTTGCCCGCTTCAACCAATGCTTTTACGCGCTCTGTGTTTTCTGGTTTGATCGCGAAGTAATCTTCTAGAACGGCGGTTTGACCATCTAGAACGTAGTATTTGTACTCTGGATCGCTCTCCAGACGGCTCATGATTTCTTCCATGTTGTTCACAAGAAGAATACGAGACTCTTCTGTTGTGAAATACCATTCACGATCCCAGTGCATGTGTGGAGTAATATGTACGCGTGATGTAGTCATAATCATTTACCTAAATGTGTCGCTTCGAGTAAAACTAAAGTTTGAACTCAAATACGACTAAATTAAATTTTTTCAAGGGGTTAAAATTGGCTGCCGCTAAATTTAGGGTGCAGAAAACCACGCCCAGAATCTGTGTGAATAAAACCGTTAGGAGCACAGGTATTTAGGACAGCCAGTTGTTTGTTATTTTTTATATATTGATTTCCCAGTGAGTTAGGAGCTAACTCAAAATTCAGTTAGTTCTGTGTTGCTGTACTTGCTTCAAACTTACCCTTTTTTACAGCGTGACCACGCCACATCAGAAGAGTAATGGTTGAAATCACTGTGCCGACAATCGCAGCACCGAACCAGATTGCCGCAGCAGAGAATGCACCTAAACCAGAATCGTGTAACAAGAAGATAGAGAAGATACCCGCCCCCGGAGTCGATAGACCAATACCTGCCGCACCAACCATTGCGCCTGTCACCACGGAACCTAGTAAGAACGAACCGATGACACGAACTGGATCTTCAATCGCCATTGGGATTGCACCTTCGGTAATACCCGCTAGGCCAAGTAGCCAAGTTGATTTTCCGGTTTCAATCTCAAAGTCTTTGAATAAGCGCGGAGCGATCATGGTTGAAGCCGTTACCGTGAACGCTGACACCATTTTCACTGAGCCGAAGATTGCATATGGGCCATACACACCGTTTGCCATTGCACCTAAACAAAATGCGTAAGCGGCTTTGTTTACCGGACCACCCAAGTCGAATGATACAAACAGACCAAGAATCGCACCCAATAACAGCGCATTGGTACCTGACATACCGTTCAACCAATCTGTCAGACCTTGGTTTAGGAACGCAACAGGTTTGCCGATGACAAACAGCATCAAACTACCGGCCACCAAAGTACCAATCACCGGGTAAAGGTAGAAAGTAAGGAAACCGTTAAACGCAGGACCTAATCGAACATGCTCTTTCACCCAGCGCATCACGTAACCTGCAATCAAACCACCCACAACACCACCAAGGAAGCCAGACCCAATGAGGTTTGCGGCAATACCCGCGGCAAAACCAGGACCCAGTGCAGGTTTATCGGCTAATGAATAAGCGGTGTAAGCGGCGAGTACTGGCACCATTAACGTACCTAATAGGCCACCACCGAGTTTTCGATACATCCATAGCCAAGAATCTTTTGTTGCGTAAAGATCTTGTAGATCGAACATTTGAGCGATTAGAACCGCAACCGCAAGAACAGTCCCACCAGCAACGATAAGAGGTACTGCGTAAGAAATACCGGAAAGCAATGCTTGTTTAAGCTCTGTTTTCAGCGGCACTTTCTTCGGTTTGTCATCAGTGGCAACTTTACGTTCAGCACCATTACCTTTTTTCGACGCTTCAATGGCTTCGCTTAAAATGCGTTCACCGTGTTTAATCGGTTCTGCAACCGGCGTTTCTATACGAGGAATACCGTTAAAGCGCTCAGATTCTTTAATCGCAACCTCAGCAGCAAACACACACGCCACAGCATTATTAAGTTGTTCCGCAGTTAAGCGATCTTCAATACCGTTTGCACCCTGCTTTTCAACATAAACCTGGTAACCAAGCTTTTTACCTGCTTTTTCTAAGTACTCAGCCGCCATATAAGTATGAGCAATACCGGCAGGGCAAGCCGTCACACATACAATTACCGGCGCATTTGTATCTAAGTTATCTTGTTTTTTATGTTGCTGATTGTCACCATCAAGAAGCGCAAAAATTTCGTCAGCGGTTGACGCTTTTAATACCGCTTCGCGAACATCATCATCAACCAGTGTGGTTGTCAGCTCAGTCAACAGATGCATGTGGGTAGAACCCGCTTCTGCATTTGGAATAGCGATTAAGAAGATAAGATTAACATCTTCGTCTTCATCCAAACCTTTCCATTTCATCTCTTCTTTCAATGTTGCTACCGCGAAACCAGCTTCTTTAACCGCGTCAGTCTTGCCGTGCGGTACTGCTAGGCCTTCACCAAGCGCTGTCGGGCCTTGCTCTTCACGAGCAAATACTGCATCAAGGTACTCTTGCTTGTTATGCAGTTTGCCTTGCTGATCCAGTTGCTCAGCCAGTGCGTAAATCGCTTCTTCTCGACTGCTAAACGTAGTTTGCAGATTTACGAGCGACTTATTCGTTAGAGTAGTAAGTTTCATAACCTTTGTCCCATAGTCACGGATTAGTACGACAGTCGTCCCTGCCGACGGGAATAATAATACAACTTCAAGACATTTAATCCGTGATCACGATCTCACCAATACATATTTGTATTTAATTTGTATCTAAATGGTATTGGCAAATCCTTTAAGAAAACTTGTTATGTATCGTTTAATTTGTATTATAGATAATACAAAACGCCGATACGACGCTCACACTATCCTTTAAAGCAAAGCTTATATAGAGCAAATTTACGTATTTAAGGTACAGGTTGTTAATCAAAGTCTAGTTGTCCTAGCGCACAAATGAGGCAAAAATGGCAAGACTCCCTATGTATCGCCAAATCGCCGATGCAATAAGAGAAAAGATCAGTTCTGGAGAATACAAAGTTGGAGAAGCACTCCCAACAGAGGCGCAATTGCGTGAAGTATTCTCGGTAAGCCGGGTAACGGTTAGGCAAGCGCTGAAACTACTGATCGAAAACGATGAGCTTGAAAGCGTTCAAGGCAGCGGCACTTACGTCAAAGAGAACAAGATCAATTACGACATCTACAAACAGTCGAGCTTTCAAGAAAAGTGGGCGCATTTGGATGTGGTTACACACAGTCAAGTTCTGGCCTTTGAAATGAAGCCGTGTTCTTTGGCTATGTCTGAACATTTAGATATCAAAGAAGGCGAATTGGTTTTCTACGTAAAACGTGTTCGTTTCATAGACAACAACCCAATCACGGTTGAAGAAACTTGGTTACCTGTTGCCCTATTCCCAGATCTCACCTATCAAGTGATGCAGACATCAAAGTACGACTTTATTGAAAACACCAAAGGCATGGTGATTGATCGAAGTGAGCAAGAATTGGTGCCGATTCTTCCACCTGAAGACGTTGCTAAACAGTTAGGTATTGACCCAGCTCAGCCTATCATTGAAAAACGTACTCGCGGTTACCTCGCCAATAACACGGTATTTGAATACAGCCGTAACTACTTCACATCTAACGACTACCGATTTACTTTAGTCGCTAGACGCCAAAGATAAAACTCTATCCATTATTGCTGTGACGAACACAGAGGACACACGTTCTCTGTGCAAACCCTCTTTATCTAATCTAACCGCTCCCCTCCCCAAGAAAAATAACACTCGCGCACCTGCCGTTGAATCAGCACGATCGATCGCAATACCGCTAAATTCGCTTTGCGCGGGTCTCCATAGGCTTGGTCTCGTGTCATCAATAGTTATTACGTGATTGAAAAAGTGAATTGAGAAATCTCGGTTAAATGGGCGCTTGGTTGTATTGTTTCCAGTGGTGACTTTCTAACGAAGCTTAAAGATGAGGCGATAAGGTCGTCGTGGAAATAGCAGAAACAGATCGTAAGTTATTGAATAAGTCCCGTCGAATTAAGCAACAGAGCCGGTTTAAAGGTAAGAAATAGCCCTTTATCTTTAATTCCAGATAATTAAACAAAAAAACGTAAATTTTATAGTCAAAATTTCTTATACAAGTCAACCACCTCATCGTGTTGAGAACGACATTTTGAGGAGCCATATAGTTTTATATTAACATCTAAACAACACTAGTTACGCATGCTTTAAAAACATAATTAACATCGAAAAAAATGTTTGTTTTAGATCATATCAACATCAACTATCCCTCGTGCCACAATGCAGTTTTCTGTACATTTATCGTCATATTCTGAAACACTTTCTTGTATTTTTTTAAACTTTGTGGAGATTTCTATGTTAGAGCTCTTGATCGGATTCGTGATTACCATCGCTGTTGGCTACTTTATCGTAAAGGGCTATAAAGCAGCCGGTGTATTACTAACCGCAGGCATTGCCCTACTTCTTATAACTGGCCTTATTGGTCATACCGTTTTACCCGCTAAAGTCGCTTCAACAGGTAACATGGTGACTGACGCATTAGAGTTCGTTAAGTACATGCTTCAGTACCGTGGAGGCGGCCTAGGCATGCAAATCATGCTTCTGTGTGGTTTTGCTTCTTATATGACGCACATTGGTGCGAACAACGTGGTAGTAAAACAGTTCTCTAAACCACTTGCTGCTATCAAATCTCCTTATGTACTTCTTGTCGCTGCCTACATCGTTGCGTGTCTAATGTCTCTAGCAGTAAGCTCTGCTACGGGCCTTGGTGTGCTACTAATGGCAACACTATTCCCAATGATGACGGCAATGGGTATTTCTCGCCCAGCGGCAGTTGCAGTTTGTGCGTCACCGGCAGCAATCATTCTTTCACCAACCTCTGGTGATGTGGTTATCGCAGCAGAGAAATCAGGAATGTCTCTTGATGTGTTCGCCGTTCAAACGGTACTGCCTGTTTCTATCTGTGCAATCATCGTGATGGCAGCTGCGGCTTTCTTCTGGAACAAGTATCTGGACAAGAAAGAGAACACGCCAATGGAAAGAATTGACGTATCTGAAATCGAAGCGGATGCACCAGCGTTTTACGCGGCTCTTCCTTTCTTACCAATCATCGGTGTATTCCTATTTAACGGTCGTACCATTCCTGGCATAAGCCTAGACATCTATACTATCGTGGTAGGCTCTATCTTCTTGGGTGCCGTAATTCACTACGTGGTGAACAAGTTTGATGGTAAAAAGTCGCTTGAAGACCTTGATTCTTGTTATGCAGGTATGGCGGATGCATTTAAAGGCGTTGTAATGCTATTGGTTGCAGCGGGCGTATTCGCACAAGGTCTAATGTCAATTGGTGCTATCGACAACCTTCTTCACCTGGCAGACAATGCCGGTGCTGGTGGCATTGCACTAATGCTGATTCTAACGGGTCTAACGGTTGCGGCTGCAATTGCAACAGGTTCTGGTAATGCGCCATTCTACGCATTCGTAGAGCTTGCTCCATCACTGGCTGCGAAAATGGGCTTGAACCCTGCGTTTCTTATCATCCCTATGCTACAAGCGTCGAACCTAGGCCGTACCATTTCACCGGTATCAGGCGTAATTGTGGCAACTTCTGGTATGGCTAAAATCAGCCCATTTGAAGTGGTAAAACGCACGTCAGTACCGGTTGTCTGTGGTCTTATTACGGTTATCTTTGGTACGCTAGTATTGGTTCCAATGGCGGCGTAAGCCTCTGGTTCAAAAGAACAAACGAGCATCAATACCGATATAAAATGCTTAAACAAAAAGGCGCTGAACTTAATAAGTTCAGCGCCTTTTTAGTGTTATTAGAAGGCAAAGCGTTGGAGATAAAGAGACGACAAAATTAAATCAGTTCTGTTTAAAATAGCGTTATCTTAAAAGAATATTACCCTACTTCATTTCCCCATAACGCTCTAAGTACAGGACTGTCGCAGCTGTACGAGAAGGGACTTGCAGCTTTTTAAGTAAGCTTTTCATATGTACCTTGACTGTCGATTCAGAAATAAACAGATGGTCGGCGATTTGCTTGTTACGGTAACCTTTTGCGACTTCTTGAAGGATCTGCATTTCTCGGTCTGTTAGTTGGTCGAAAATATCATTGCGGCTGTCAGTATCATTTAAATAACGAGCAACCACACTGCTGTAAGCTTTATCACCGCTATGTGCTTGCTTCAGTAACTCGATAAGTTCATCAGGTTCACTGTCTTTCAACAAGTAGCCATCAGCACCCGCTTTTACAATCGCTTCGATGTCTGCCGGGCTATCTGAAACCGTTAGAATAACGATGTTAGCGCTTGAACCATCAGTACGAAGTGCCTTCAGCGTATCCAGACCAGACATGCCTTTCATATTAAGATCCAAAAGGATCAAATCAGGTTCTTCCTCGTGAGCCAAAGCAACAGCCTCAGTGCCATTGCGTGCTTCTGCAATCACTTCGAATTCATCTTCAAAGCTCAGTAATTGGCTTATACCTCTGCGCATCAATGGATGATCGTCAACCAACATTACTTTACAAATCGTCAAATTTCGCTCCCTTCAAACTTTTATATTTCAATGTGACGGTACAACCTTCACCTTGAGCGGCTTCAATCGTTAAGTCACCGTTCAACCTTACTGCACGCTCCTGCATAATACTCATTCCATAATGATCAATCTTTGAACTATTGGAATCAAAACCAGTACCATCGTCTTTAATTACGATGCATACATCGCCAGACTCATCAATACAGCGTACATCTATCAACTGTGCATTGGCATGTTTTATTGCGTTGACTGTCGCTTCACGAATCAATTGAAGCAAGTGAACCTGACTGTGCGCATCAAGCTCAATCGATGACAGATTATTGGTCAGGTTAATTTTCGCTTCTGTCCTTTCGCTAAACTCCTCAAGCATCGCACTCAAAGCTTCACCAAAGTCGCCCTCTTTTATCGATAACCTAAACGTGGTCAGTAGCTCTCTCAATTGAGTATAGGCATCGTTTAAGCCTTTACTAAGTTCGGAAGCAATTTGCTCAGACTGCTCTCTATGCTGGTGTTCTGGTAGCTTGCTAATAACACGCTTCAATAGCGTGACTTGGATTTTCAAATAAGACAACGACTGAGCTAAGGAATCGTGGAGTTCACGTGCGATCGTCGCTCTTTCTTCCATAATAATCAGTTGTTCGGCATTTTTTTGCGCTCGATTGTAGTGTATAGCTCGTGACAACAGTTGAATAAAACTCTCAATAAGAGCCTTGGTCGAGTGACTCTGATCATAGGAGCAATAGAGGTATCCGAGTATGAGATCATTATCACCTAACTTCATTTCAAACTTTTCATAGCGATGATTCGCATCATACCCCTCATCCATAATCAATGAGCGATCTGAATTGTCTACAACCTCTAGCCGGATGGACTCGATTCCCTCAAGGCTAAGTAAATGACGTAAGATAGATCGAAAGTTATCTGGGGCAATGCGAGTTACCGTTAGCTCTTGAGATGAGTAATAGAGTGCCTGTAATGATTGGTTCGCATTCTGCAGTTCCGCGGTCTTGCTATTGACAGCCTCTTCTAGATTTCGATAAAGGACCCCCAAATCTTTAGCCATCGAGTTAAACATTTTCGTCAAAATACCTAACTCGTTACTGTTGCTCACCTCTAACTGAACACCAAAGTCACGATTCTTGATTCGTTGACTTGCTCCCACTAAGGCATGCAAAGGTTTAACCACTTGTTTACGTACAAAATGAACAACAAAAAGAGATATGAGGAGAATTCCACCTAAGCCAATACCACCAGCCCACGCCAACTTTATTAACTTATCTTCAGAAAACTTTTGTAATTTAAAGACGWAATGATCGATTTCGGTAACGAATTTTTCAACCAAAACAAGATAGTGCTTTCTGTCTTGACTGCTCAAAACTTGCTTCAATTCGTGCCAACGACCGATGAGCAAATAATAGTCTTGAGTTATGTCAGAGGGTACATTCCAACTGACCAACTTGGCCATTGATGGGGAGTAAAGAGACCTTTCGAACTCTTGAATATGAGAGTTGAAGTCTGTTGATTCTATCTGAATATCATGGGCTAAACGGTAGCTCTGCATACGCATTGAACCTGCCACGTTAACAGCCTCTGCATCTTTCAAACTCGAAGCCAGCGTAAAAACGGCAAAGCCCGTCGTCGCAACTGACAACAGCAATATAAAGAGCAACGATTTTGCTATTGTGCTCGTCACAGATGAAACCGGTCTTATAAGCAAAATAGTCTTCCTAGTGATAAATAAATAGCCAACTAATTTATATATTGTCACATATCAATATTCATAGCTCCATTCAATATGTGACCAGACACTCCATAATTTCTTGATCTAAGACAACGCACACCTTCAATTACCCCTTAAGAGGTATTTATACAATCATTTCAAAAACTACACTATTTATGAGAGTAAATGACAAAATATGAACAGAATCGCAAGCTRTAATTACAACATTTATTTAACATGCGGAATTTTGAGTGGTAGACCTAACAAAGCGACGCCTTTTTTCTAAACAGAAAGTTGATTCGAGCCAAATACGTTTGCCTTGGATAAACAACTCGAACAGCTTTACCGATGACTGTACTCGTTGCGGTAAATGTATTACGAGCTGTGAAAACGCGATTATTGTGGTTGGCGATGGTGGGTTCCCTACTGTCGATTTTTCTATTGATGAATGCACCTTCTGTTATCAATGTGCTGACGTTTGTCCTGAACCTATTTTTAAGCCAAAGCAAGAAGTCCCTTGGCAAGCAAAAGCGCAAATATCTGATAAGTGTTTAGCGCAACAAAATGTTGAATGCCGAAGTTGTGGCGACATGTGTGAACCGATGGCCATTCAATTTCAATTGAGAGTTGGCAGTGTTGCCTTACCTGAGGTCACGTTAGATGCGTGTAACGGCTGTGGCGCCTGTGTCGCGGTTTGTCCTACCGCCTCTATTCATGTGAGTTGTACATAAAACGAAAATTACGAGAGCCATTTATGTCGCGAAATGAAGTGCATATATCAAGTTTAGTTGTACACGTGAGCCCAGAGCACCTAACCGAGATTAAAGCTGAAATTGAGAAATTTGATAACGCTGAAATCTATGGAGACAGTCCTGAAGGCAAAATTATCGTGGTCTTAGAGACCGAGAATCAAGATTTTGTAACAGAGACCATTGAAGCAATAAATAATATTAAGAACGTTTTAGGGACAGCTTTGGTTTATCACCAAATCGAAACGGAACCCCATGAAACGGACTTAGCCATTGAAAACAACAATTCTCAAGTTGAGGGTGAAGTATGAAAATGACAAGACGTGCGTTTGTGAAAGCAAACGCAGCAGCATCAGCGGCTGCCGTTGCAGGTGTCACATTACCGGCAAGCGCAACCAACCTGATTGCAAGCTCTGATCAAACAAAAATCACGTGGGATAAAGCGCCTTGTCGTTTTTGTGGTACTGGCTGTTCGGTACTTGTTGGCACTCAAAACGGCAAAGTGGTTGCCACTCAAGGCGACCCTGAAGCGCCGGTAAACAAAGGTCTTAACTGTATAAAAGGCTACTTCCTTTCAAAAATCATGTACGGCAAAGATCGTCTTGAGACGCCGCTTCTGCGCATGAAAGATGGCGAATTCCACAAGGACGGTGATTTCGCACCGGTTTCTTGGGACAAAGCGTTCGACGTAATGGCAGAGAAATGGAAAGCTGCGCTGAAGAAGAATGGTCCAACGGGTGTGGGGATGTTCGGTTCAGGTCAGTGGACGGTAATGGAAGGGTATGCTGCGGTTAAGATGATGAAAGCGGGTTTCCGCTCAAACAACATCGATCCAAACGCTCGTCACTGTATGGCTTCTGCGGTAGGCGCATTCATGCGTACTTTCGGTATTGATGAGCCAATGGGTTGTTACGATGACTTTGAACACGCAGACGCATTCGTACTGTGGGGTTCAAACATGGCAGAAATGCACCCTGTTCTTTGGACTCGTATTACAGACCGTCGTCTAAGCCACCCACACGTTAAAGTAAACGTACTGTCTACTTACTACCACCGTTCTTTTGAGCTTGCTGACACGGGTTACATTTTCCAACCTCAATCTGATCTCGCGATTGCAAACTTCATTGCTAACTACATCATTCAAAACGATGCGATTAACTGGGACTTCGTCAACAAGCACACGAACTTCAAGCAAGCGACCACAGACATTGGTTACGGGCTTCGTGACGATGATCCACTACAAAAAGCTGCAGCGAACCCTAACTCAGGCAAAATGACTGATATTAGCTTCGAAGACTACAAAGCGTCTGTGGCGGAATACACGGTAGAGAAAGCCTCTAAAATGTCAGGAGTCTCTCAAGATGACCTGATTAAACTCGCCAAGCAATATGCCGATCCAAACATCAAAGTGATGTCACTTTGGACCATGGGTATGAATCAACATACTCGTGGCGTTTGGATGAACAGCCTTGTATACAACATCCACCTGCTAACGGGCAAAATTTCAACGCCAGGTAACAGCCCATTCTCACTCACTGGCCAACCATCAGCGTGTGGTACGGCCCGTGAAGTTGGTACCTTCTCCCACCGTCTACCGGCAGATATGGTGGTTGCTAACCCTAAACACCGTAAGATTGCGGAAGGTATCTGGAAGCTTCCAGAAGGCACTATCCCACCTAAGCCAGGGGCTCATGCTGTGGCTCAAGACCGTATGCTAAAAGACGGTAAGATCAACGCTTACTGGGTAATGTGTAATAACAACATGCAAGCGGGTCCAAACATCAATACTGAGCGTCTACCTGGTTACCGTAACCCGGATAACTTCATTGTATGTTCTGACCCATACCCAACAGCAACTGCTCAAGCGGCTGACCTTGTTCTTCCTACAGCGATGTGGATCGAAAAAGAAGGGGCTTATGGTAATGCAGAGCGTCGTACACAAGCCTGGTATCAACAAGTTAAGACTGTAGGTGAAGCGAAGTCTGATCTATGGCAAATCATGGAGTTCTCAAAACGCTTCACTGTTGAAGAAGTTTGGGGCGAAGAACTTTTAGCAAAAGCACCTGAGCATCGTGGCAAAACCATGTATGACGTACTTTACAAAAACGGTAACGTTGATGCATTCCCCTTGTCTGAAGCCCAAGAGCTTAACGACGATGCACAAGCTCAAGGCTTCTATGTCCAAAAAGGTCTATTCGAAGAATATGCGTCCTTTGGTCGTGGCCACGGTCACGATTTAGCCCCATACGATCGCTACCACCAAGTACGCGGTCTACGTTGGCCCGTTGTTGACGGTAAAGAAACACTTTGGCGCTTTAAAGAAGGTTCAGATCCATACGCTAAAAAAGGCTCAGACTGGGACTTCTACGGTAAACCAGATGGTAAAGCACTGATCATTAATGCTCCTTACGAAGCGCCACCCGAAGTACCAAGCGATGAATACGATATGTGGCTATGTACCGGGCGTGTTCTTGAGCACTGGCACACAGGAACAATGACTCGTCGCGTACCGGAACTTTACAAAGCCGTCCCGGATGCACTGTGTTATATCCATCCCGCCGACGCTAAAGCTCGAGGCCTTCGCCGTGGTGATGAAGTTCTTATCGAAAACAAACGCGGTGAAGTTCGCGTTCGCGTTGAAACTCGTGGCCGTAACCGCCCACCACAAGGGTTAGTGTTCGTACCATTCTTTGATGCAAGAATTCTGATCAATAAGTTGATCTTGGATGCAACGGATCCTCTGTCTAAGCAGACGGATTTCAAGAAGTGTCCAGTTAAGATCACTAAGGTCGCTTAGAGCAATATGTTCTAACCCCTTAGCTCGTAGATCTAACTTATTTAATATTGCGACTACTTTTTTCGTCACTTTTTTAAAAAGTAGTCCACTCAAAGAATTTGCCTTTAGGCGGAGAAATTAACCATGAAAAAACTGATTATTGCCCTACTATCAGCTGGTCTTTTATTAGCGAGTGCCGCTCAAGCAGAGCTGGACAACCCAGGCGGCATTGGTGGTCTAGAATCTCTGCGTGGCGCAAGTGAACTAGAAGCAACACGCGCAGCCGATAACTTCAAAAAGTTCCCTCGTGACCAAGTACTTGATAGTGACTACGTCTACCAGCCCCCTTTGATACCTCATACGATTCGTAACTATGAAGTCTCTCTTAACGCTAACAAGTGTCTTTCTTGCCACAGCTGGAAAAACGCAAAAGAAATGGGGGCGACGAAAGTGAGCGTAACTCACTACATGAACCGTGAAGATGCGGTACTTGCAGACGTCTCACCTCGTCGTTACTTCTGTCTACAGTGTCACGTCCCTCAAGCTAATGCTAAACCATTAGTAGAGAATGAATTCAAACCTGTAGATTCACTGCGTTAATCGTAGCCAGAAGGTAAGAGAGGCTATATATGATAAAATTACTTAAAGCGTTTTGGAAAAGACTCGCGACACCCAGTAAAGCCGCGGTAGGCGTGGTGCTTTTCTTAGGATTCGCAGGCGGCCTTTTATTCTGGGGGGCATTTAACACCGGTATGCAAGCAACCAACACAGAAGAGTTCTGTTCTGGCTGTCACGCGCCTATTGTTGCCGAAATCCAAGAAACCATTCACTACTCTAACCGCTCTGGTGTCCGTGCTATCTGTTCAGATTGCCATGTACCTCACGAGTGGACAGACAAAATTGTTCGTAAGGTTCAGGCATCTAAAGAGTTATACGCCCACTATATTGCGAAAACCATCAATACTGAAGAGAAGTTCAAAGCACGTCGTGCTCACCTTGCTGAACGAGAGTGGAAACGTATGAAAGATAATGATTCACTTGAGTGTCGAAACTGTCACCAGTTCGATTACATGGACTTCTCAGAACAGAGCCCTCGTAGTGCGAAACAACACTCGACTGCGCTAGCTTCTGGTGACAAAACGTGCGTCGATTGTCACAAAGGTATCGCACATAAACTACCAGACATGCACGGTGTTGAAGGCTGGGAATAAGGAGCGATTGAATGAGTACTTTAGAAAGCATTATTTGGCACATCCTAGGTTACAGTGCGATGCCCGTAATCATTTTGGGTGGTTTCATCGGTGTTGCTGGCGTGTCCCTTTGGATATTATCTTTCGGTAAAGACAAAGAAATCAAATAGACATCCACAACTAAGTGAGCCGAAACCTATTCTCTTGATACTAGAAAGCCACTGAACTGAACTGACCCCCAATAGTTGGACACCAATTATTGGGGGGCTTTTTATGTCCAAATATAGCCGTGAGCTAAAATGGATCATTGTAGATACCAGATTCATTGCCTTACTCAGTAAACGTTTTACCCGTGTTTACATCGAGATAAATTTTATTTTCCAGCGATAACCCATCGCAATAAATAAAATATACATCACGGTTACGGTATTTCAGCGATTTTACCCACCCTCCTAACTCGTCAAAATCACTGGGGGCGCAATCACCTTCAGAGATCAGCTTAGCCACCGTATTTCGAAACATCTCTCGATGAGCCTTCAAGTCGTCGGATTTAACCAAGTACGAATCCAAGATTTCTTTATTTTCTTTTTCCGTGATAACCACTTCGTTTCTAGACAAGCCCGACATCGAAACCCATTTAGCCGTTTGCGGTTCCCCCTCGCGTAACACGATGTAATCTGAAATACGAACCCAATTCCCTTTTGTCTCAAGCACTGTCACCTTTTTACCTTTATAAAGGTAATCGGTTATCAGACCATCTTTTTTCGGCTCATTTAGCACTTTAAGTTTTCGGTCTGCCACGTAAAAGTCCTTGGGCTCTTGCTCTGCCTCTGGTTTAAGAGTCATGACAGGGTCCAGTTTAGATTCAGATTTTATTGCGGTTTCTGCAACCGGCGCTTTGTTTTTTTCTGGTGATATTGGCTCTTTTTTCATTACTAAGAAGTAATATGCAGCTCCACCACCGCCTCCCAATATTAACAACGCAAGTAACGCGATCAGCGCTTTTTTCATCAAATCTACCAACTTTCTGTTTTAGGTATTTGTCCAGTGTACATCAACTCATGCAGCCACTCATCTATACTCTCTACAACGAGCACTGTAAATGGAGGGAAATCATGCGTGTTTGGGCAACCGTTACAATGATAAGTCTCTCTTTAAATGCCACCGTCACACACGCAAGCCAATGCAACCATGACAATTGGCAAGCACTTTTAGAGCGCCAACTCTCTACTGAAAAGCACTACAATCAATACACTCTGGAATTCAATCAAGCTTTGTTTCGTTATCAATCACAAACACTCCTCTCCACACATTTCACAGAAAAGCAGATCATTGAACTTTGGGACAAATACAAAGATAGATTTAACGTACAGCTCAATAATCATATGAATACCGCTTATCTTACTGCTCAAGTACTGTTAAAACGAGCGGATGCTGTCTCTGCTAAACAGGAAGACGCTCAATCTCTAAAGCGTGCGTGGCAATCCCTCGCTAAACATTGTGAAGTATCAAGATTATTCCTCCAATATCAAAGTGCTTTGTTACACGTCCAAGGATCACAATCCCTAGTGAAAGATATCAACACACTCAGCGAAAAATTTCGTCAACTTTCATTAAGATACCGTAACGAAGCCACGATACTCGATGGCGTGCGTCAAGAAAAGCAACCAACTCAAGACGTATTGAACTAAAGCATCATCGACACCTCGGTATCTAGCTGACTATGTTCATCGCTAAACATTCCGATCAACCACCAATTAACGTTCTATCAATAATTTGTAAAAATATTGTTTCAATTACCAACAATCTCGCTCAGTTCCCGACCAACACCAACACTCAAGTGAGAGGCTTATCACAAAATAGATTTACAAAAGCCAGAAAATTGTTATCATGATTTTTCATATAACTTAATAACAAGAAACATTTTGGCTAGGTAATATGCAAAAAACTATGGCTTTCAACTGCTTGAGCAACACGGAAGGAACTGCAGAGGTAAGAGGTAAACTTTTATCTGTCGCGAAACACATGGAAGAATTCGGTTCCGTAAGTGAGCTCGAATTATGTAGGATTTTTGGAGAGACCATTTGGAATGATGGTGTGGATTATCATTCACATGCTTTTTCATTCAGAATTAATGCACAGACTGGAGATTGTTCAATCTCTCACTTTAAATATCACTAAATTTTTTGCCTATTATCTACGGAGTGTGCCTAACGAAGCGCTCCGTTATGGTTGAGGTATCACTTTACTCCCTTCATCGACGAACACTAAGGCGATTTATGACTTTGGTAAGGAATCGCGATAGATTAAGCCGACGTACCACCTTCTCAATATGATTTTATGGCTTAGGCTGCTCAGACTGTCCTATTGCTGTAAGTCTGTCTAAAATCTGCTTTTGATAAGTTCGCTTCTCCATTAAACTGTCCAACCTTTTTGCTCATCCAAGAGAACACCATGCAACGCGACTACACATTAACTTGCTTAACCACTATGCCTCGTGAAGAACTCGAAGAATTTAGTTTAAGAATGATCCATCGTCTTGTTCCTGAGGAAGCCATGACGGAACTATTTACGTTCGAGCAAGAAGAAGTGGCCAGTGAAGAGCGTATGCAATCAGCCAAATTCGATGCGATGTTACGCATGACGGCGATCGCATTGAGTGAAGTTAATCTTGCGTTTAGTGAGTCGGAAAACTCTCAACAAAATATCGAACGAATGACTCGCTTATTGCTTTGGCACTTCTATGCAATATCGTTCAACCTCGAGCAAGCCATTAGCCTTGAAGTTCACTGTAATAAAGTCGAGAAAATTTTGTTGCAAGCACCAACAGAAGCATTTGGCTGGGTAAAAGAGCTGACAGAGTTGCTTCATTTTTATGCCAAGATAAATGACAATAACGGATTGAGTGAAAGTAACCAATCCAAATAATTTTACTCTCTAAATGAGCAAGGAAAGCGAGACAAGACACCTATCCCTATACTCTCTCTGTTGTTCTGTCGCTTCGTTATATCGACGTTAAGAGAGGTATGTTCAATCGCCTAACTTTGCCACGTAAAAAGGCCTGATCCATATAGCGATCAGGCCTCTATTGTGCCGTTGTCAGCCAAGCAAGACAACCGAATTAAGTCTGTGATGTAAACCAACAGCACAGCATAAATTTAGAACATGTAATTTGCGTCAATAAGCTCACTGACTTCAACGCTAGACACTTCTGGGCGAGCTTCAAGCCATTGTGCAACTTGCAGTTGTTCTGCTTCTGTTACTGAACGGTAGCGCTCAATTGAGCATAAGAAACCTTCAAACAACTCAAGACCGCCACCACCAAAGCACAGACCGATGCTGTCGATGAAATCAATGAACTCATCAATAAACACATCGTATTGGTCAAAATCAGCAATCGAAGTTTTGCAGCTTACTTCAAAACCCAGAATCGCGAATTCACCTAGGTATAATTTTTTGCGTAGGCGGCGATTTTTGTTTTCGATTTTATCTAATTTCATAACTGTCTCTCTTTTCGTTTGATAAAGCATTTATACACAGTTCTACCCTAATCCCCAAGAGTTTTGTATTGCACGAGAGTGTTAATAGCAAAATTCGTGCTACAGAAACAAAACCTTAATCAAATCTATAAAAATCTGTCACTTAACTGCTTCACGATTAGTCACACATTGACCCAACTTATTAACTCATTAGTTAATAACCGAGTTGGTCATGAATAACGAATAATAAAGTCAGCCAATAGGAAGCAGTCAAGATGAGCAAGGAAACATTTGATAGCACTCGTTTTAACAAGAGTAACAACAAGCCCTTCGAAGAAGTTCTAGATGCGAACCTTTCAAGAAGAAATGTTCTCAAAGGCGGTTTAGGCATCAGTGCAATGACCGCATTTGGTGCTTTTGGTTTAGCAGGCCACAGCACAGCGCACGCGGCGACAGCATCATCTAGCGCACCGCAAAAAAGCACTGCTACGCTTGCATTCGAATCGGTTAAGGGCTCATTGACAGACAGTGTCGTTGTGCCAAAAGGCTATACAGCACAAGTATTGGTTCCTTGGGGCACGCCACTTAACAAACAAGGAAAGGCGTGGTTAGAAGACGGCACCAACAACGCACAAGATCAAGCTAACTCATTGGGCATGCACCACGACGGCATGCACTTCTTCCCGCTTAATGGCAACAGCAACGATGGTTTGTTGGTGATTAACCACGAATACATCGACCAAAAAGCACTGCACGCTAATGGTCCGACATACGATGAAGGTAACCGCCCTAGCCTTGATGAAGTTCGCAAAGAGATCAACGCGCATGGCGTCAGTGTGGTTCGTGTAAAACTTGAAGGCAACCAATGGGTGATGATCGATAACGATCCTCTGAACCGCCGCTACACGGGCGCGACCGTAATGGATCTCTCTGGTCCTGTTGCTCACAGTGAATTTACCAAAACCAAATTCTCACAAGACGGCAGCCAAGCTCGTGGTACGTTGAACAACTGTGGTAATGGCTACACGCCATGGGGCACTTACCTAACGTGTGAAGAAAACTGGCCGGGTTATTTCGTTAACAAAGGCGAGACAACGCCAGCGCAACAACGTATTGGTATCGCTACTGACAAAACACGTTACGGTTGGGATACGCTTTCAGGTAACAAACAAGAACGCTTAGACGAGTTTGCACGTTTTGACGTAACACCAACAGGCGAGTCAGCAATGGATGATTACCGTAACGAAGCACACGGTCACGGCTACATTGTTGAAATCGACCCATACACAGCAAACTCTCGCGCTAAAAAACGTTCTGCACTGGGTTGTTTCCGTCACGAAGGCTGTACGTTTGGTAAGTTGACCGAAGGCGAGCCGATTGTATTCTACTCTGGTCACGATTCTCGCTTTGAATACCTGTACAAATTCGTTTCTGAGGAGAAATGGGACCCACGTGACGCAGAGCCGAGTAATCGTCTAAGTGCCGGTGACAAGTACATGGACAAAGGCACACTGTATGTGGCTAAGTTCAACGATGACGGTTCAGGTACTTGGCTACCACTAACGTTGGGCAGTAAGACGACAAACGGCGGCAAGCTAGGTGATTCATTTGATTCTCAAGCAGCGCTTATCATCAATACAGCAGGCGCTGCCGACCTTGTTGGTGCAACGCCAATGGATCGCCCTGAATGGTGCTCTGTTGACCCAATGACAGGTACGGCTTACCTAACGCTGACGAATAACAACAAGCGTAAAGAAGCGAACTCTGCGAACCCTCGCGTAGACAACAAGTTCGGTCATGTTATCCGTTGGGATGAAGGCAAGACGGCAGGCGAGTTCGATTGGGATATCTTCGTATTTGGCTCACCAGCAGTGGAAGACTCGTCTATTAACCGTTCTGGTCTAACAGACATGAACCAATTCGCGAGCCCTGACGGCTTAGCGTTTGATGCTCGTGGCATTTTGTGGATTCAGACAGATAACGGCGCAGACGAAGTCACTGGCTACACCAATGACCAAATGCTGGCAGTGGTTCCATCTCAGCTAACGGATGACAACGGCAACAGCGCGGTGATTGATGCAAACAACCAAGCACAGCTTAAACGCTTCTTTGTGGGTCCAAACGGTTGTGAAGTAACTGGCTTTACTATTAGCCCAGATTTCAAGTCACTGTTTGTGAACATTCAACACCCTGCAAATTGGCCATCGTCTGAAGATGCAACGGCTCAGACTCAGGGCAACGTTCGTCCAAGAGCATCTACGGTTGTGATTCGTCGTGAAGACGGCGGTGAAATCGCGGTTTAATACGCAAATCTAGCTAAGCTCAGCAATCTTACTGTTATCTCGTTTCCGTTCGCTAGCTAAGTAAAATCAAAAAGAGCGATAAAGCCAAATGCCCTATCGCTCTTTTTATATTCTATGCATTCTTCGGTTTAAGTAAGAATCCGAATTTTCAAAACTCACCGTAATCCTAAGTAGTCATCATCCCAAGTACGCGTCATCCTCGAGAAGGAGGAACGACTGAATCGGGGATCTCTAACCGTTATCGCTGATCGCAATACCGTTAATCACAGTTAACTCACGAACAACCACACACCAACGCCCATCATCAATGTGCCAGCAATGCGGTTCATCAACTTGACGTTATCGGCTTTACCTAACATGTGTTTAAGGCTCTTACCACCCGTTGCATACAAGGTCATGCAGACAAATTCTGAAACCAGAATAATAGAAACGAGAATGAACAACTGCGGTGCTAAGTCTTTATTACTGTTAATGAAAGGAGGCAGTAACGAAATCATGAATGCCCACCCTTTCGGATTGGCGATTGCAGTGACGAAGCCTTGAACTACAAGATCCCAGTCGTTATTGATTTGAACCGCTTGATTGTCGGTACTGATTGCTAGCTTGCCTCTTGAGCGCCACATCTGAACGCCTAAGTAAAATAAGTATCCAGCACCAATAAATTTAAAGCCCGTAAATAACCACGGGTAATTAAGCATTATTGACGCGATCCCCAATACCGCGGCAACGGAAACCACTGCCACACCCGCAACTTCACCCACCATCATCCACAACGTACGCTTGTAGCCAATGCTCATTCCTAGCGTCAAAGCCAAGGTCATACACATACCGGGCGTGATTGACACAAAGAAAAACGTGGGAATAAAAGCCCAAAGTAGTGTGCTATCCATATTATTACCTTATCGACTTATTTTTATTTACTGGTTCTTACTTTTATTTGATGCTTCTTATTATTACGCGGGCTCGAAATGAAGCGAGGTGAAACAAAGTAGTGATGACAATAAACAACATTGCGATCAATACAAACAAAAAGAGCCACATAATGAACTGACCCCCAATAGTTGGACACCAATTATTGGGGGTCTTTTTATGTCCAAATATAGCCGAGAGCTAAAATGTATCATTGCTAAGCAATACTTAGATGGCACGTCATCTCTCTACTTAGCAAAACAATATTCAATTTCTTCAAGACAGATACGGTATTGGGCTCAAGTCTTTGCCATCCATGATACTGATTCATTTTTACCAACTAAGCATGCCGCGACTGCTCAAACAAAACGAAAAGCATTGAATTTAATGTGGACGAATGAATGGTCTCTCACGCACACTAGCGCAGTATTAA